>SIAZ01000050.1 GCA_009695405.1 Pedosphaera sp.
AGGAAGGTCGAGGACTCCGGCTCAAACCGCGCCTCCACCACTCGCCATGCCTTGCCAAGCCCGAGCAACTGTCCAAAGGTCTGTTCCGGTGTCATCGCTCGGCATCATCCTCCAGCTGTCAAGCCCCCCCCCGGTTTCACTGGAAATAGAGAGGAACCCCAATTGTTTCCTTCTTTGTAGATATAATGATGGAGACCATCGACTGAAAGGCTTTTTTGGCTGTTCACATGCTCCCCGTATTCTTGAGGCATTGGCTGGTAATTTTCGAATTTTTTATTTTCTATTTCAAAGGTGAGAATTGTCGCATCTAAGGTTAGTGTGCTGACCGTTAAACTAACTAACGCGGTTATTTTTTGTTTAATATTTCGCGGGGTGAACATAAAATATTTTTGACTCGGATGTGGTTTTTAATTTATCGCTGTATGATTAAAATACTATTAAAATCCGAAGGCGTTTGCGAGTTAAGGCTATTCGTTCAAATTCAGGCACTACCAGTTGATTTCAATTGATTGGTGTTCATTGGCTCAGTGAGGCCAGCATTCAATATTGCTTTCAAATAAAAGCCAGTGTGCGAACCGGGAGCAGCGGCTACGGTCTCAGGTGTTCCTTCGGCTACCACGCGTCCGCCTTCTCCCCCCCCTTCGGGTCCCATATCGATGACCCAGTCTGCCTCAGCCACTAAGTCTAAGTTATGTTCAATAACGATCACCGTATGTCCTGCGTCTACTAAGCGTTGAAGCACCGCCACCAATCGGCGCACGTCTTCCATGTGTAATCCGATTGTTGGTTCTTCAAGGATGAACAGATCTCGCTTCTGAGGGCGACCCAGTCCGCGTCGAGCGGATAAATCTGCAGTCTCCTGCTCGACTGCAGCGGACTTCAGGCCTCCTAGTAAATGGGTTACTAATTTAATTCGTTGAGCCTCACCCCCACTCAATGTGGGGCTGGTCTGTCCGAGTTCTAAATAACCGAGACCGGTATCTCTTAGGGCCTCCAAGGGGCGTCTGAGTCGTGTCTGGGCGGCGAAGAATTCAATTCCTTCGGACACCGACATTCTCAAAACATCGGACACTGTTTTACCGTTAAATCGAATATCTAGTGTCCCTTGGTTGAAGCGTCGTCCGTCGCACACATCACAGGGCACGCGTGCGGCTGGTAGAAAATTCATTTCTAATTTTACGGATCCAGCACCTTCGCACTTCGAACAGCGTCCTTGGGCAGAATTGAAGCTAAACCGCCCCGGACCGTATCCGCGCATTCGGGATTCTGGAACCTGAGAAAACAGGTCGCGAATATCATCAAAGAAGCCTACATAAGTTGCTGGGGTGGATCGAGGAGTTCGACCAATGGGTGATTGATCCACTTCATGAACGGCATGTAGCACCTCAAAGCCGTCCAAGTATCGGTGTCGCTTTGAATTCTTTCGGTCCGCCACCGACTTCTTATCCAGAGCGGCGTAGACCGCTGGGAAAAGGCAGTCCTTCACCAAGGAACTTTTCCCTGAACCGCTCACACCTGTAACGACAATAAAGCGACCGAGAGGAAAGCGAACGGAGACATTCTTGAGGTTGTTTAGGGAGGCACCGGTTAAGCTAAGCCAAGTGTGAAGGGCAGAGGGCAGGGTTTCTTGATTTTTTTTTCTTTTGGCTAGTTTATCCGCTACCGGACGGCGTTGACCGCGCGCTGGGTACGATGGCTTATCCCGGAGCCATCGGCCGGTGACCGATTCCGGATGCCGCATCAAGTCTGTTAATGTCCCAGCGGCAACGATCTCCCCGCCTTGGACACCTGCACCGGGGCCAAGATCCAAAATCCAATCGGCTCGTCGCATCGTATCTTCGTCGTGCTCGACAACGATCAATGAATTTCCGCGTTCTCGAAGTGCTTCCAAAGCATCGAGAAGTTGGCGGTTGTCGCGGGTGTGTAGACCGATCGTTGGTTCGTCTAAGACATAGAGGACTCCGCTAAGATTGGATCCTAATTGCGCCGCAAGACGGATGCGTTGCGCCTCTCCACCGCTCAGAGTGGTGACGCTCCGGCTCATCTGCAGATAACCGAGCCCGACTTCACAGAGGAATTTCAACCGTTCTTGGATTTCTGGAAGAATATCTCGGGCTATTTCCGCTGCTCGCCCCGTTGGTTTTAGCGAATCAAACCACAGGCGCGCTGCGGTCACTGACCAACGTCCCAAGGTGTCTACGGTTGGGAAGTCTGCCTCGGACCGAGTCTCGATTGCAGCGGTGAGATCTGCGGTATTGAGGTTTAGGCGGACAGCACGAGACACTGGATTCAAACGAGATCCGAGGCATTCAGGACAGGTTTCTCGTTCTTCTGCCCAACTGTACCAAGATTCTTCCACGGCATCAGCATTGGCACCTCGATCCACATCTGGCAGATAAAATAATTCACCGAATCCGCGACATTTTACGCACCAACCTTGGCTCGAGTTATAGCTGAAGTTTTTCGGATCTAATTGAGGAAAGGAGCGTTGGCATCTCGGGCAAGCTCGCGAAACAGAATGGACGGTTACCTTGTTCTTTTTATCCAATGCGAAGAGAACTCCGTCACCCAATTTCAGAGTCTCTTCGACACGGTCTCCACGCGCTTTGACTGTTTCTTTGCCGTCCAAGATGCCGGTGACTATTTCGACGTCATGTTCTTTGAAACGGTCTAACCTGAACGAAGCATCGGCCGGATGCAGTATGCCATCAGCTCGAAGCTGTTGGTAACCGTGTTTGCGAGCCCAATCGGCGATATCGGTGTGAAAGCCCTTTCGGTTTCGAATACGCGGAGCGAGAAGAGTTAAGGAGCCTCGCCGGACTATTTCAGAGTCAAGGGTCATGCGGATGGCATCAGGCACCTGACCTTGGACCGCCAGTCCACAGTCGGGGCAGTGCAGCGTCCCGAGACGTGCGAACAGAAGCCGAATAAAATGGTAGGCCTCGGTTACTGTGGCCACGGTACTTTTCCCACCACCGCGGGTCGTTCCTTGCTCAATACTGACCGTAGGTGGTAGACCGGTGATAAGATCGACATCGGGTCGGGGCAATTGTTCGACAAACTGCCGAGCGTAGGCGCTCATCGAGTCGAGAAACCGTCGTTGGCCTTCGGCAAATAGAATATCAAACGCCAGAGTGCTCTTTCCCGATCCGCTGACCCCCGTGACGACCACGAACTTTCCTCGGGGTATGTCCACTGAGAGATTCTTTAAATTATGTTCTCTCGCGCCGTGGATGGAGATCATTCTTCGATTTTCCTGCACGGTTTCCGCTTTAGGCATCACGCGACAAGAGTGGACGGGCTTTAGGCTAGGGGCAATCGAGGGCTTCAATTTCTCCTAGTTTGGATTCATTGAAGCGTCTTACAGCGTGACTTCGACTGCCCTGTGGCGAAGATTTACCCGGAACGAAGCATGAAAAAACCTAAGTCACAGAAAATCAAGGTCGTCTCGAGATCGGGTCGCTTCTCCGGTGGTCCGTCGTCGGATGTCGCTGCTTTTTCAGAATCTATCTCCTTTGATTGGCGTCTTTGGCGGCAGGATATTCTCGGTTCGACTGCCCATGCTACGATGCTCGAATCGATCGGTATTCTGAGCCGAAAGGAATGCGACGACATCATCGCGGGCTTGCGAGCAATCGGGTCTGAAATTGAAGCAGGGAGCTTCCAATGGAAGATTGAACTCGAGGATGTTCATATGAACATTGAGGCGGAATTAACCCGTCGTGTTCCCTCGGCAGCCAAACTGCATACGGCTCGATCTCGAAATGATCAGGTTGCTCTCGATGTCCGGCTGTGGCTCCGAGATGAAGTAGTCGCATTGAGACGCGAAGTTCGTTTTCTTCAACGATCGCTTGTTCAGTTAGGGGCGCGGTATCCTCAGGCTATTATTCCCGGGTACACTCATTTGCAACGGGCTCAACCGGTGTTCTTTGCTCATCATTGCCTTGCTTATGTGGAGATGTTGGAGCGCGATTTAGGAAGACTCGATGACGGTTTAGAGCGGATCAATGTGTGTCCGCTAGGTAGCGGAGCCATTGCCGGGACGACACTGCCTATTAACCGCGAACTCGTGGCGGCCTTTCTTGGTTTTCTCGACGACCGAGGGCGCCCTAAATTGACTCGCAATTCGATGGACGGTGTTTCCGACCGAGATTTCGTGGTCGAGTTTTGCTCTACGTCTGCACTTCTCGCCGTTCATCTTAGTCGACTCGCTGAGGACGTCATCCTCTGGGCGACGGTTGAATTTGGTTTCATTCAGATTACCGATGCTTACACGACTGGATCTTCGCTGATGCCGCAGAAGAAGAATCCAGATATTGCAGAACTGACCCGTGGGAAGTCAGGTCGAGTGATTGGTAATCTTATGTCATTGCTGGTTTTGCTGAAGGGATTACCGATGACCTACAACCGCGATATGCAGGAGGATAAAGAGCGCCTTTTCGACACGGTCGATACGGTGCGATCGACGACTCGGTTGATGGCAGGAATGTTGAATGAGACCCATGTTCGAGAAGATGTCTGTCGACGTGCTGCGGGAGATCCTCAACTTCTCGCCACCGATTTAGCTGATTACCTCGTACTTAGGGGGCTTCCTTTCCGCGCCGCGCATCATGCTGTTGGCGCGTTGGTGGCCTATGCTGAAAAGTCAGGAAAGACTTTAGATCAGATTTCACTGCCTGAATTTCAAGTGATCGAGCCTTTGTTTGGAGCTGATGTTCGAGGGATTTTTGATTTGGATAAAGCAATGAAACGGCGAGAACTTATCGGCGCGCCCGGCCCCAAAGCTGTTGCTGCAGAACTTCGTCGATGGAATCGATTGCTGGGCGACCCTGTCACTGAAAGCGGCGGTTCCACCGGAAAGCACCTTTGACGTCTCTACTTTTCTAGATTGACCTTTCTTTATGACACCTCACACCCCTCGTTTTTTTTTGTGCCTAATGATTTTGCTGACCGGACTAGGGTTTGGGTGCGATTCCAATCGGTCGGAGGGTTCGGGCAAAGGTGAACTTAGTGACAGCAGTTTCCCTTGGATTTCCGCTAAGTCCGACCCTAAAAAAGAGGCTAATTACCAACAGGCTGATGCGTATCAGCGAATTAGGCAGTTTGATAAAGCGATTGAATATTATCAACGGGCTTTGATTGTAAATCCGAGGAATGCAGATGCGCACTTAGGACTGGGTCTCATTTATTCTGATTCCACCAAACAGCCTGAGTACGGTTATGCCTATTATCATCTGAGTCGCTACATAGAAATGGCGCACGCCACCAATGATTTGATTCCTAAAATGATTCATTCTACGGGCCTCGCTTTGGCGGAACAGTATGCGGCGGAAATTGGTAAAATAGAGACGCAAGGCGATCTGTATAAGCTTCGAAAAGAGAATAGTGATCTACACAAGGCACTGGGTACTTTGACTAATCAAATAGTCGTTCTCACGGTGCAACTCGAGTCCGTTCGGTCATCGATGCGTGCTGTCGGTGGAGGGGGCCCTCCGTCTCCTGTCGGTCCGGCGGGTGTTGTCGCCGAAGTTCCCCAAAAAGCGCCCCCTGTTACGCGTTCAGTGCCCTCTAGTGAGCGGACCGTTTCGCCGACTGCTTCGGTTGCAGGTTCCAAATACCGTGTTCAAGCCCGTGACACACTCGCCTCAATCGCCAGAAAAAATGGGGTAACTTTACAAAAGTTACAAGCTGCTAACCCTAATATCGATTCTCGAAGATTAAAATTAGGTCAAGAGCTTCGAGTCCCCTGAAGTCTTCTTCTGGAGGTCTCGACGACGTTTTGGTATCCACCTCGGTTACTCAGTCTATTTGCAGTGAGACCCTATTTTCGGTAGGTTTTTTTGGTTGATTTTGTATCGCCTTATAGAGACCACTCTGGCGCGATCGAACCGGAGTGGTATTGGAGTTGTAGATTAAGGTCGATTCATGATATCGGCGACTCCTTATGAAATAGAGGCCTAGATATCCAAGGTAGGCCGGCGCTTAAACTCAGTGGTCTGGGATTAGGGGTGAGGGGTAGAGGCAGCTTGCAAGGCCTTCAATCGTGTTTGGACTTCCAGTCCACTTCCCGCATCCATAGCGGCTATGTAGTTGTGGAGTGCTTCCTTGGTTTGGCCCAGTAACTCATAGGCAAATCCACGATCAGCAAGTAAGGAAGCCTCTTTTAAACCGGGGCCTAATCGGAGCTCAATTTCAGTCACTGCCAACCTCAAATCTGTTTCAGCTTCAGCGCGCCGTTTCAAACCGATCAGTGCCCGCGCCCTCCGTATCTGCCAAGAGGCTTTTAATCGAGACGCCTCAAGTTCTGGTTGGATTTGCTTCAAGGCGAGAGCCCACAGTCCGGCATCTAGGAGAGCTTCAGTCCGTTCAATTTCTAACATTCCAGATCCTGTCCTTCGAATTCCCTCCTTCAATCCCGCTAAGCGTGCCTCATGCTTTCCTAAAAGTCTTTGAAGGCCGCTTCTCAAAAGAAACCAGTCGGCATTCTCAGGGTGCAACTGGATTGCCGCATCGAAATCTGATAGAGCCTTTTCGCGTTTCCCATCGGATACCTGCAGTTCTCCCCGTAACATCAGAAGTGAGGCGCGTTCATCGGGATCGTTTTCGGAGATTCGGAGGCCCGACTCCACGGACTGTAAAGCCTCTTTGGTTAGGCCGAGCCCGTATTGAACTCGAGCCAATTCCCTCCGAATTCCAAGCTGACTTGGTTGCACGGTGACAGCCTGTTTGAGGTCTTTTTCTGCCTCGCTCAAGCGACCCAAGGTTCGGTACTCGATGGCTCGCTGAAGGAGTCGGTCGCCCGTCGCTCCGAAGAAAAGAATCTCTTCGGTCAATTCTGCGATTTCATGCTCTGGCCCAGCATGAGCCGTTAATCGATCTGGAATCAAAGTCAGTAGACCGACCCAAAGCCCCAGATGAAGGCGTTGGCGAAAGCATAGGGTGCTCATAGCGGAGATCAGTCTTCAGCGATGAGTTCTGGATCCAGCAGGAAATCAAGAGAATCATCGCTGGCAGCATGGCACTCGATTGCGAGAACATTGGTCCCGTTGCGTAGTGTGGAACCGGGATTTTTCAGGGCGACGTACTGGATTCCAGAACCCTCTCGTGCGGTCAGATGCTGGATATTCCGACCTTTTCCTCGTCCTGCACCAACACGGGCAACCTCGCGCCCATTAATGTAGGCAATAAAGGCGTCAGCATAATTAATTCGCAATCCAAGTTCAGTGATTCGGTCGGTCTGGATGATCTGAAATTCCCGGCGAATACAGAGGAATCGAGGGCCATTACGGCCGCCAGCCAAAGGTGTGGCAAAGATTCCTTGCCCGCGGCCAAAAGCAGCTGGAGCCACTTTCCAACTAGAGGCATCAAAGTCGCTTAAGGTCCAAAGCGATTCCATGGGAGTCGCGCTCGTCGAGTAGGACCATTCTGCGCCGCGCGGTATCAAAACTCGAAAATCTAAAGGGGCTTCAGCTGGAGAGTTGGGCGTTGAAGAGGGTTTTTTATACTCAGACGGTTGCCAAGGAAGAGGGAGTCGGTTTACAGCGATTGTCCCCCGCTTGATAATGCTAAATACATCTCGCTCGGTCCCGTTCTTATTGATCATACGGCCCGTCAGAGTATCGCCATCAACATCGATCAAGACCGATCCGTGTTCCAAAATAGTTCGACGCATCAAGGGGATAGTGCCCGTGCGCCCGATTGATTGGCCGCTGTGGCCCGTGACGACTTGAACAGTTCCCAAATGAGGGTGCAGGCCCGCACTTTTACGATAGGCTCCATCACTGTTTGGCCCCCCATCGCCGTCATCTAAGACAAAGGTTTCTGCTGTTGTTGAATTGGTGGAGTAAGCCCCGTCGATCAACATGGATCGCTCGTAAATATGGGAGTGGGCGGTGAGAACGAGATCCATGCCCCCCGCTTCGATAATGGGAAGAATATAGCCGCGCATTTCAATGAGATCTTTCTCTTTATCGCTATCGTGGGTTCCCTTGGTGTAGGGAGGGTGATGCCAAAAGGCGATTAGCCATTCGGAGTGGGCCTTATCGAGATCCGCCTTTAACCACTTGGCCATTGCACCCTCTGGTTTTCGATCGAGGTCATGTGAATTGAGACAAATAAAGTGGATGTTTCCGTGGTCGAATGAAAAGTAAGCTTCTGTGCCTGACGCCACTCCTCCTGATTCTCCCTGAGTCGGCATCACATAAGCATCGTAGTAGGGGCCGACACCGGTGGTGCCTTTCGAGGTAAATCCTTCGTGATTGCCCATGGTGGGCCAGCAAACCAAGGAGCGCAGTGTCGGTTCATAAGATTCAAAAAAACGAGTCTGAAACTCGGTGTCTTGCCCTGTCCCGTAGGCCATATCTCCGACATGAATCCAGAAATCAAGAGCCTTTGAATCTTGTTTTATAAATCGGAGCATGGCGTCGTGAACGGCCTTTTGACTTGAACGGCCTGTGCCACTATCGCCGAGAACCCAGAAACGATACGGACGTCGTGTTCCTACCTCAGGTTGAGTTATGAATTGGTATTCAACACTCTCGGGTGTTAGACGTTTTGTCCCGTCATAAACCGCATAATAATAGGTGGTAGACGGTTTAAGAGCGGTGATTTTAGCTTCGTATTGGAAAGTTCCAATTGGGGCACTATGAAGTTTTGGGAGAGCGCTATTTTTGGGTGTACGGACACTTTTCCAACGCTCTGGCACTTCCGATTCCTTTTTACCTAAAGACGCCCGCTCAATCACAGACCCACGGGATACCACAAGGTTTAAATTGCCGGGGGTAAGTCCAGCGCGGACGACAGGGTCCACGGGCCCCTCGGTCCTCCAGACGATGGTTATTTGATTGGGACTGACTGCTTGGACGTAGGGCGATCGCGAAAACGGTGCAGGCGGGTTGCCTCCCAATGCCAGTGGGCCGATTCCCAGAATCAAAAGAGCCAGAGCGGTTGAAAGGTAGAACCAAGGTTTATTCATAGTAAGAGGGTAGTCTGAGACATTGACGGATGCGATCCTAATTTAGGGGTGGCGATTTAATCGACTTCTTAGGCTTTGAATTCGCGATGTCCAATCAACCCAAGCCGCTGTCCAGGAGTCGTCCGACAAACGAGTGCGCGCCGCTGTCAGCAGAGTTTCCAAGGCATCGAACTGGCGATGTGCGGCGGTAAAATCCTTCCAATTGAGCAATTGTTCCACCAGATAAATTCGGTTCTCGGGATGGTGCGGCGCTAAGTCGACACATCTTTCCAAGTGATGGCGTGCTTTTTCTCGACTGCCGACGCTGAGAGGCGCGCGGGGACATTCGGCGTAAAGCATACCGAGTGATCGATCCGCACCGGCATGGTCCAAGGCGGCGTCTAAAAGCCGAGAGGTGAGCCAAGACTGCTCCATTTGTCGGACTAGTCGCAAGGCACTGAGGGTTCGTGTTTGAGCCAATTGACCCAAATTAAGTCCGAGATAATAGTGAAGTGACGCCGAGGTGGGGTCAGTTTGCAGGGCTTTCTTGCAAACTTCAATACCTTCGGTGGAGAGTGCGGCTTTGACCGGTGTAGACCGGAGACCTTCAGTGCGATCAAAACACGCACGGGCCAATTCCCACGCTCGCTGGGAATATTTCGACTCTCTTAGATAGGCTTCACGCGCAGAGCCGTAAACTTGGGATCGACGTTCGGTTTCTGATCGAGCGCTGCTGGGTAAACTTAGAGGTTCGCCTGCCATCCCAAGTTGAAGCAGTGAGACAACACAACAGCGTGCAAGCCAAGGAGTCAGCACTTTGCGGTGGGTTCGAGTAGCAGTGGACATTCGGGCTAGTTGAAACAGGTTCCCGACCGATCGACAAGTAACGTTCCGGTGCGTTTAATAGAAAAAGGATTTGCGCTTGGCGCACTTCCTAGGTCGCGGCACAGTAGGGAATGGGTTTAAAATGGTGTTATCTTGCCTTCGTTTTACTGTCTTCGGCTTTCCTCCAAACTCGCGCCGCTTCATCCATCAACGCCAACGATTTGCTTCGTCAGACACGGGTCCTTGCTTCCGACGCGTTCGAAGGCCGTTCACCGGGTTCACCAGGGGAAGAGACAACCGTGGCGTATCTTATCAACCAGTTTCGCTCTTTCGGTTTGAAACCGGGCGGGGTTAATGGTTCTTGGACTCAAACTGTGCCTATTGTGGGAGTTACCAGCGAAGTCAGGTTTAGCCTCGACGGACAAGCCCTTTCGGGACCGCAGGATTTTGTGGCCTGGTCGCCAAGCCTGACGCGTCGAGTTGAATTGGCTTCGAGCGAGTTGATTTGTGTTGGTTATGGGGTTTCTGCTCCTGAATACGGCTGGGACGATTTCAAGGGTGTAAACGTGCGCGGCAAGACAGTTTTGATCTTGGTGGGTGATCCTCCTGTGCCGGATCCAAAAAACCCTAAAATTCTCGACCCCGCGTTTTTTAAGGGAACGGCCATGACCTATTATGGTCGGTGGACCTACAAGTTTGAAGAAGCTGGACGTCGTGGGGCCGCCGCCGCCATTTTGATTCATGAAACACAGGCGGCGGCCTACCCTTGGTTTGTGGTGCTTAATAGTTGGAACGGCGAACGGTTTGATTTGGAGGATGATCGGTCGGTTAAAACTCAAATCGCCGGCTGGATGAGCCTCGAGCGCACTCGATCCTTGTTGGAATCGAATGGGATGACCTATGAGAAGCTGAAGGAGTCTGCGCTCCGGCCCGATTTTAAACCTTTTACCCTAAAACAAAAAACAGCTTTTACTTCGAGTCAGACATTTCGATCGGTCCAGTCCCGAAATGTTCTCGCTCAGCTAGAAGGACGAGATCCAGTCGCTCGGAAGGAGTGGATCTTGTATACTTCCCATTGGGATCATTTGGGTCGTGATCCGCGTTTGAAGGGAGATACGATTTTCAATGGAGCTGCGGACAACGCTATCGGTACGGCTGGACTTCTCGAACTGGCGGAAAGTTTTGCACGGGAAGGACGACGACCCAAACGTAGCCTCCTTTTTCTGAGCGTCACTGCTGAGGAACGGGGGTTGCTCGGTTCGGCTTACTATGCAGCCAATCCAGTTTACCCCTTAAATCGCACCCTTGCCGTCATCAACATGGATGGTTTGAATCAATGGGGCCGAACTCGAGATATACGGATTGTCGGTTATGGCAGTTCGTCATTGGAAGACCTTTTGACGACAGCGGCTCGGAAGCAGGGGCGTGTGACCCTGCCCGAGGCTCATCCGGAGAGAGGAATGTTTTATCGTTCGGATCACTTTGAGTTTATGAAGAAAGGGGTACCCAGCCTCTACGCCACCTCTGGAATGGATTTTCGGGATAAACCGGATGGGTACGGCGAAATGAAGGTCAACGAGTACATTGACCGAGACTATCACAAGGTATCAGACGAGGTGAAACCTGATTGGGATCTCTCCGGTGCTGTCGAGGATTTGAAATTATTGCAGGCGGTAGGCAGGGGACTTTCGACGAGTCAAAGTTGGCCGAAGTGGCGGGTGGGTTCTGAATTTAAAGCGACTCGAGACGCGGATCAATGGAGGCGCTAAGGGAAGTCTGTACGGCGGACTATCTAATTGATTTCTTTGGACTGAAGCGTGCCATGGGCTTGCCCCGGATGCGGTGCCTCCGTTACCGTTTCGCTCAAGAAGTTATGAAGGTCTATCTCGATGGTCAATTTGTGGACGAAGCCGATGCCAAGATCAGTGTGTTTGATCACGGACTCATGTATGGCGACGGTATTTTTGAGGGTATCCGTATGTACCACAATCGGATTTTCAAACTCCGCGAACATATTGAACGCCTCTATTGGTCGGCCAAGGCCCTTCTTTTGGAAATCCCCCTGACTCCTGCGGAACTAATGGAGGCCTGTCTCGAAACCTGTCGAGCTAATAATCTTCGGGAGGGGTATATCCGCCTCATTGTAACGCGTGGTAAAGGGACCCTCGGACTCGATCCCCGTCGGTGCCCTAAACCATCCATTATTATTATCGCAGCGACAATCCAGCTCTATCCGGATGCGGTCTACTCTGAAGGCATGACCATCGCAACGGTTCCCACTACGCGTAATTTGGTGAATTCGGTGAATCCGGCGATTAAATCTCTGAACTATCTTAATAACATTCTGGCTCGAATCGAGGCTAACCTGATTGGAGTGGAAGAGGCTATCATGCTTAATACGGATGGTTTCGTGGCAGAATGCACGGGTGACAATGTGTTTATCATTCAAAAAGGACGGCTCTTTACTCCGCCGCTCAGCGCCGGTGCCCTTTATGGAATCACTCGCAACACGGTTCTTGACTGTGCTCGGGTAATGGGAATTCCGAGTGGGGAACCCAATTTGACCCGTTACGATATTTATACAGCAGACGAAATGTTTCTCACCGGTACAGCTGCAGAAATGGTCCCAGTGGTGAAGGTGGACGGGCGGGTGATCGGCGATGGTCGGCCCGGCCCGATTACAGCGCGGTTAATGGCGGCTTTCCGCGAAACAACCCTTCATGACGGGGAAATTATTTTTGCCTGAGCTCAGCAAATCAGCCTCGATCCGCCTCTTGCTTTCAATGCTGTTAACACGAGGGGCTTTGTTGAAAGGGAGGTCGCCCGTGAGAGAATTGGCTCAGGCTGCCGCTGCCGACGCACCTTGTGCGGTCTTGAGTCTAATTGACTGGAATTAAATTAGATGGAGCTATGCCTGAAGTTGATTTTTTTCTTCGGGCTAGTCTTTAGGGGAAGAGGTGTCGAAATGAACTGCCTCTAGGATCAAATTAAGATACCAAGCTGGGAATATTCAAGCCCTTAGGCGTTCGTAATCCTCGGGCCATCGATTCGTCAACCGCCAGATTACCTTATTAGCTAAGTTTGGGTAAAAAATAAAGTTTCATAATCAATGCCTGAATCGGCAGTCTGCGTAAAATGAAAGCAGGCTTTCGCCAGTAAAATATTCGAAACTGCGAGATCCAAAGTAATGACGGTGAGTGGGGTCGGTGAAGGCATTTCCAGAAGAGAAATGAGGCACAGTAATGCTAACCTGAGCACCGCTCTCAGAAATTCGGTGAATCTCGTTCACCACTTTGACAATGTCGTCTAGATGCTCAAGGACATCATTGTCATAGATTTCCTTAAAAGAATGGTCCCTAAATGGCCAAGGGAAAACGTTCAAATCATGAACGATGTCAGGGCCGGTACTGGAAACCCAGTCCACGTTGATCGCGTTTTCTAATCGTTTACGACCTGCTCCGAGGTTTAGAATTTTAGAGGCGGGGGACATGTCGACTTGCTGTGGAAAAATATCGAAAATTGAATCTTCGATAAACTGGTATTAAAGGACTCGGCGATAATCTGAAAACACATCTTTTCTGACTAGCAAATCAAGATTCAACAGTAAGTTACTTTAGTACTGCGCAAGCTGTAAGACGTCCAGAACGGATAACAACGGTCCAATCGAAAGTCGGGTGGGTTGAGAAGCCTCATTCTGAGTGGGGATTGAGTCGGCAAGAAGAGGCTCAAGAGGATCCAGTGCTAGAATTTGAGACGGAAGCTCGGCAAAAACAACCGGACATATTTGCCGAGCTTGCCCCAGTTAGGGCGGGTTAATGAGGTGTAAACCTTGGTTTCATTGGATATTCTGATCATGGCATTCTCAATGCTTTGTTGGTTGTGTGACTATTGAATTGTATCAAGCTGCCGCTGCGATGAGTGCTAACGCTCGCTGGCAGGAGGTCATTTCTGAAAATCTGGCGTCCGCCTCGGTGCCAGGCTTTAAGCGCACGGAAATGGCTTTTACCTCATTTGAGGTTGGGTTGATGCCTAAAGAGGCTGGCAAAGATTTAAAATATTCGCTTCCTCGTGCGGCGACGTCGACTGTTTTTACACTGGGTGAATTGCAGAGTACCGGGGTCTCGACTCATGCAGCGATTGATGGACCAGGATTTTTCGAGGTGACACTCCCCACTGGAGAATCGGGTTACACTCGCGATGGTTCTTTCAGCTTGGATGCTGCGGGCCTGTTGGTGAGTAAGGAGGGGCATCCCGTAGCGAGTGACACCGGTTCAATCGCCTTCGATAAAGCGACTCGCGGAGAGGTTTCAATCTCCCGCGACGGAACCGTCAGCAAAGGTTCTGAAGGGCGTGGTCGACTGAAGGTGGTGACCTTCGCTGATCCTTCCAAGTTAGTGGCGGTGGGCGGTGGCTTTTGGAAGGTTCCGGACGCTTCCATCAAGATTACTGATGAGCCGAATCCGTCCATTCGCGGCGGCTTTGTAGAAGGATCCAATGCTTCGTCGGTGGGAGAGATGGTAAGTATGATTAATGCGATGCGCCTGTTTGAGGCGAATCAAAAGGTTATTCAAGCCCATGATGAGCGAATGGGTCGGGCTATTTCTGAACTCGGTGGAACAACTTCCTGAAATTTTAACACGTTATGATTCGAGCCCTTTATTCCGCTGTGACGGGTATGCAAGCGCAGCAAAAAACCTTGGAAGTTGTGGCCAACAACTTGGCCAACGTGAACACCACCGGCTTCAAGCGAAACCGCGCTGAATTCCAAGATTTGTTGTACCAAACCGATCGCGCTTCAGGAGCCGAGCAAGGTAACAACAAAGTTGCACCTTCTGGCATCCAAATCGGTCACGGTTCTCGATTGGTCTCGACCCCGAAACTCTTCACAACCGGTGAACTCACCAGCACGGGTGATAAGTTCAATGTGGCGATTACTGGGGATGGTTTCTTCGAGGTGACCCTGCCCAATGGAAAGGGATATACCCGTGATGGTGCTCTGAAGATTGACGCGACTGGGAATTGGGTAACCAGCGATGGGCAACAGTTGGGTGGCGGCTTTCAGGCGATTCCACCGGGGACGACAGACGTGTCAATTGCGGCAGATGGAACGGTGACAGCCAAGGGGGCGCAGTCGGTTACTTTCAAAGTAACTTTGACTCGGTTCGCAAACCCAGCCGGTTTAACCGCTTTGGGCAATAATCTCTATAGTTGAAACCCCAGCCTCGGGTGCGGCCGAAACCGGTAATGCCAATGAAAATGGCTTTGGTGGGTTGGCCCAGTACTACTTGGAAATGTCGAACGTCAAGGTTGTCGATGAAATGGTGAACATGATCGTGGCTCAACGCGCTTACGAAGTGAACTCGAAGGCGGTACAATCCGCTGATGAAATGATGGGCTTAGCTAACGGACTCCGCCGATGAAAACTTTGATTCCACTTTTTTTAGCTGTTTTCGCTACAGCCTCACATCTCGGTGCCGAGGGGATTCCCCTGACTGCGCTCGCGACCAACACCTTCCGTGTGGCCGCCTTAGCTCCAACCGTGTCCCAAGAAGTTGCCGTCTTATCAGAGAACAAAAGTGGGGGGCTCCGCTGGCGGCAATTCCTCAGGTTGTTCGAAAGCTGAGGAATTTAGAGGAAAAAGAAATCCGAGAACTGTTGACCTTCGAGCTCCAGCGTCGTTTCGCTCGTGACCGAGGTGAACTGGAGATGCGGTTCAATCGCCCTTGGAAGGTTGTCTCCATTGCAGACGGCCCGCTTGAACTTCAATTGTTAGGGTCGCCAACTCAAGGGCTTCAAGCCTCAATGAGTCTTCATTTTCAACTTAAATCAAATTCCGAAATTTTAGGCGAATGGTTTCAACCCGTGGGGATCAAGTTGTGGAGTTCAGTCTGGATTGCGCCGAATGTAATCCGTCGAGGAACACCTTTGTCAGAGATCGAACCTCTTCAAGATCGGCGTGATCTGATCGGTATTCAAGAAGCGCTGCTTCAATTGCCGGAAAATCTTGGTGCCTGGGAAATTGGGGAGTCGATGAACTCAGGTCAGGTACTGACTCGCCGATCGATCCGCCTGCGAACAGTGATTGCTCGAGGGGCAATGGTGGATGGAATTGTTCGGAGTGGGCGGATGGAAATCACTGCGAAAGTGGAAGCTTTAGAAGACGGAGTTCCAGGTCAGTTAATCCGCATTCGGAACGTGCGGACTCGGCATGAAATGAGGGGCCGAATTGAGAGTGAAGGCACAGTTATTATTCCTCTCTGAATTTCAAAAGTAACTCTATGACACACCATCGTCTCTCTGTTTTTTATCCGGTAATGTCCTTGGTCGGAGCTTTGGCTCTAAGCAGGCAAGTTGCCGCAGCCACAGGGTCCTTGTGGCGGGATGAATCCGCTCGTGCATTGATCTCCGATACCCGAGCACGGCAAGTGGGCGATATTGTGACGGTGGTGGTGCAAGAGAGCAATGAAGCGGCTAAGGCCAATAACACAAAAACGGCCAAGAAAACCGAGATTAACGCGAGTATAGCCGCGGTGCATTCACAAGTTGTCGGTGAATGAGCTGGACTACCAGCGGCAAAGAGCTCAGAAAGCAGGGCGTGCTTAAAGAACTAGTATTGCAAGGGCGACGGATGGGATCTGAGGAAGTGGAGTGGTTACGGAGATGGATTGAGGAGCA
>SIAZ01000051.1 GCA_009695405.1 Pedosphaera sp.
CAGTTGGATTTCAGCAAGACCACGCCGCTTCCGAGACGGTTTAATTGAGTTCATTCGCTCAGGCTAAACCCAAGGAAGGCGAATTGGGAACCATGGGGTTCGGCGTACGCTTACGGTAGGGAGGCGACTGAGTTGGTGGAGCCTCGGGGAGAGGATCTACTGCAGTGAGCACTTTGGATCCTTGGTTAGCAAAAGTAGAAGGACCCACTTCTGAAGACAGGAGTTCGGGTTAGGCTGCCAGCGATTTTTTGGCCAGTCCCTCGGCGAGTCGTCGGATAAATTTTTGGCAGTAAAAATTAGAGGGTCATTCGAGCAAGACAATCCGTGAGGAAAGGAAGCAGCTGTTTTTTGCGAGAGACAACACCTTGAAGATTAAAGACTCCGGCTTCGCGTTCCGGATAAGGGATTGTTCTGAGGAATCGAGGTTGGCCGGCGATGAGCAGTAGTGAGTTTTGCAGAACCACATCGGTGATTAGAAGTGCTGAAAATTCGTAGCCGTTTTCGTTTCTATAGTCACGAAGCGCCTCGATTACGGCGGCTTTCTTGTTATCAAACTGCTCAAATCCGACTTCCTCGATCTGGGCTACGCTAAAGCGATAAATCCGCTCGCAGTATTCTTTGCAGTCGGTGGTGATGGCTTGAGTGGCGGGGCGTGAGGTGAGGACCGATCCGGAACTAAAGAGCTGCTGGGTAAATCGTGTAGCCTCAATTTTAGCGATTTTCTCAAGACGACCTAGGATCTCTACATCGCGTTGGGTTGAGGTAGGCGAGGTAAGATTGAGCGTGTCAGAGACCAGTCCCGCAAGGAGGAGTCCGGCGATAGAAGGAGAGAGTTCGATGCCATGACGAAAGAAGCAATCGGCCACGATTGTAGAGGTAGAACCTACCGGTTCATTACGAAACAGGATGGGCTGCTGAGTTGTGAAGGTGCCAATACGATGATGATCGATTACCTCGAGAATTTCGATTTGGTCAGCTCCATGAACCGCTTGGTTTAGTTCGTTGTGATCAACTAGGATCAATCGACGATCCACTTGTTTGAGGAAGTCCGATTTAGAAAGCATACCTACGACTCGATTGTCGTCGTCGATTACGGGGAAGGCTTGGAATTGAGAGGGGGCAGCAAGGCGTTGTGCCTCTTCGAGACGATCAGCGCTTTTGAAGGTGAGGAAGTCTTCACGAAGGAGGTGATCGACTGTGACAGCAGCGCGGCAGAGTGTCGCGGTGGTAGCAGAATCGTGTGGAGAGAGAATGATAGTAACCTCGTGATTTTGGGCGAGGGAGAGGATCTCCATTGAAGCAGGATGGCCGCCAGTAATGATCAAAACCCGGACTCGTCCTTGGATCGCAGTGCGTTGAATATCTTCGCGGTCACCGACGACGACGACTAATTTTTCGGATGTGAAAGAAGAAAGGCGAAGGTTAAAAGAGGAAGGTTTCATCGCGCCCACCATCAAGACAAGATCCTCTTCGGAATCGGGATTGAAGGCGCAGAGCATGGATCCGCCGAGTGTTTGGGCAAGAGTGCGGATAGAGGAAAGGACGCGACGCGAGTCAAAAATTCGGTTAGGATTTGGCAGAAAGAATTTACTGGCTTTAAAAATGGAGAGCAGGCCGTGGCAGCGACGTTCAGAATCGAGAACAGGCAGCACCCGGATATTCTTTTGGTCCATAACAGTCAATGCATCGAAGAGGCTGGTTCTGAGTGGGACCGAGACGACGTCGTGGACCATAACATCGTGCACCTGGGGGGAGACATCAGCGACGAAACGTGGAGGATCAACGCCGAAGGATTTGAGGACAAAATCGGTGCGGTCGTTGCAATCACCACACCGTGCAGCCACCACATTCTTCATGCCGGTTAGGCGTTTAAACTCCGCATAACCAATCGCCGAGCAGATGGCATCGGTATCTGGGTTCCTATGGCCGATGACAAGGGTTTCACTCATGCTCTAGGAGGTTAATAGTCGAGGGGTGCTACGAATTCAATCTTCTGAGGCGATAGTTTATGAACCGCGCAGAATTCCGCCAAAGAAGCGGAGAGTCTCTGGCAGATTGGCCTGCCAATAGGGCCAGTTGTGTCCGCCGGAAAATTCTTGGTACTGATGTGGAACGGCTGCTGCGACCAAGTGACGGTGCAAAGTTCTATTGGCTTCGATGAGAAAGTCCGAGGTGCCACAATCGAATCGCAGTGGTGGCAGAGTGGCGCGGTAGCGTTCAAGTAAGCGATTGAGAGAGGGGTCCTCGAATTCGTCAGACTCGAGGAAATCGGAGTCCATAAAGGCCCGCAACTGAGATAGATTTGTCACTGCCGAATGGGCGGAGAGTCCTCGGAATCGGAGGGAATGACGTGCCCCCAATCTGAGAGCACCGAACCCGCCCATGGACAAACCGGCAAGAAAAACAGGTGAGTCTGAGGTGACGCTAGGTAGGGCTTTGGTGGCCGCAAGAGGGACATCATCAACGATCCACCGCTCGAAATCACCGGAAGCCTGTCGTAGATAGCCTGAACCATGGGAGATCAATCCATCTGAAGGCATGGCTAGAGCCATGGGTGGGATTGATCCATCGTTGATGAGACAACGGGTAATCTCATGAGCCCCGCCCTTCAGTGACCACGCCCAGTGACTGCCATAGATGCCGTGGAGAAGGATAACCAAAGGTAACGGTGTGGGAGCGTCCTCAGGTGCCCAAAAGGAACAGTCGGCGCGTCCCCGAAGGTGGTTGCTATAGAGGGTAACCAATCTGAGCCCATTTGATTCCCAAGTGGGATCAGACATCTCAAAAGTTCGGAAGGCAGACATGACTGGGGATATGACGAGCGGTCGAGTAATTAGCGAGTTAGGATGAGAAGGTTCGACGAATAATTTTCATTTCTCTCGGGCTTTGGGAAGCAGTTGGATTTCCCGCAGATCCAGCACCGGCGTTGTTATTGGTGGGACGGCACGAAGCACGAGGCGATGGCGTCCGGGCTCTAGTTTCAGTCGACCGAGCGTTTGCTGTCGGTAGGTGTCCCAAGAGCCAGTGATTGAAACCACTAAGGTGTGAGATTGGTCGCCCGTCTCGAGAAGCATTCGGGCTTCCCCCATTCCACCTGGACGGGCCCAATCCAACACGATGTGAAATTCCCCTCCCTGAGGAAGTTCGAGAGACCACATCGCTCGGTCGTTGTCGCTTTGCCAGAAGCCTAGGTTGCTATAACCCGACTCGAAGACGAGCGAGTTTCCGAAGATAGAAGCTGTGGAAGCTTTCAAATGAACGACACCTTCGAGGGAAGGCGAAATCAAAGTAGGTAGGTTGACTGGAAAGACTTTAGGTATCGAACCACTCGCGGTGATAAAGGCGATCAAATCCGCGAGAGCGACAGGGTCAAGAGCGTGTTCAAAGCCTTCCGGCATGAGAGATTGCTGGGTGCTGTTTAGGGTGGTGAGATCCTTTCGGAGGAGCACTTCCTCGATACCATTAGCCATCCTTAAGGTGAGACTATTTGACGTTTCGCTGGTGATAATACCAGTGAATTCGAGTCCATTTCGAGTGCGAGCCGCATAGGACAGATAGCGTTCTTCCACCGCTTGATTGGGATCGAGAATGGCTGTCAGAATGGATTCCGGTGATTTGTCTAGCAGGGTTCCCAAGTTGGGCCCGACTTCAAAGCCTTCGCCGTCTAATTGATGGCAAGTGGCGCAGTTGGCAGTAAAATGGAGACGGCCTCGGGCAGAATCGCCCTGCAGTTTGAGAGATTGAGCGAATTGAGCGATCACGGTTTGCCGATTGGACTGAGTTTTGGAGAGCAGATCAATGGCTTGGGTTCGAAGAGATTGATGAGGGTATTGACGAAGGCGTTGGCGGACTCCGATACTGAGATCACGAATCTGGAGGGTGCCATTTGAAAGGGCAGATAGAAGGGTTGCGGTCCAGTCGGGTTTTACCAAGACAGCCTCGAGTGCAGCAGTGCGCAGAGAAGGGCTTAGACGAGGCCAAGCCCCGAAGAGTGCCTTTGCAGCAGCGGCATTTGTCTCCCCGATTAGGGAGCCGAGAGCGGCCTTTTGGAGGAGAGCGGATTGGCTAGAATCCAAGAGTGATGCCCATTGCTCAGGGGAGACCTTTGATTCTGGGCCACCCCGACCGGCGATGCGTAGAGCGGCTAACCTCAAGGGTTCAGCCGCTAAGGAATCGAAGGCAAGGATTCGCCCCTGTTTGAAGACGAGAGAAAAGGCCTCAATTTGGGCGTCTGAAAGGGGTGGAGTCGTGGGATTTCTTGGGGCATCCAGGAGACCGGCCAAGGCTCGAAACCGAGTGAGCGCGGCTTTTTTTGGATCCAGTTTTAAGGTAATCTTGATACCTAAATCACGCGCGATGGTATTCGAGGTGGCGACGGCGAATTGGAGGAGTCGTTCGAGAAGAGCGGGTGAGGGGTCGGATTGACCGGCCATAGCGGTCAGCATAGGAACGAGTTGATGAAGAGCACTGCTCAGAACGGCATCAAGAAAGAGGGCCGAGTCATTGGTCCGAGAAGCAAGAGTGACCAAGGCTTTTCCGGCGCGTGGATGAGTGGATTCACCGAGAGAAAGGGCCAATTGAAAAGCAGCCTGAGCGGAGGGGTCGCTGGTTAAAGCCAGTAGGTCGGGAAGGAGATCCTCCCGAGGCGCTGATTTGCGAAGGAAAGGTTCCGTTGAGCGGATAGCTTGGATTCGGACGCCGGGATGAGAATCACGGAGAGCCTGTCGGATTGGTTTAGGGGTTAGGTATCCGAGGCTGTCGAGAGTGGCGAGGGCTTGGAGTCGGACTTTGGGACGAGAGGCCGTCGTTGCGAGTTTTTCGAGTAATGGAACAGCGGATTTGAGCGCAGAGCGCGGTTGTTCCAAAAGGAGTCGTTGAGCGGTGTCGCGCTGCCACCCATTGGAACTATCCAGCGCTGAGGCTAAGGCGAGTGGATCTAGATCCGCAATCTGCGGAAAGGGGCGCAAAGTGACGCCATCGGGAACGACACGGTAAATGCGTCCTAGATCATCTCCAGCGCGAAGATTGAGACGCTCTTGGGTGTCCTTGGGAATCCATTCTGGATGTTCGAGAACTAGGCGGTACATATCGGCTACGTAGAGGGCTCCGTCGGGGCCGGTTCGCGTTTGGATTGGGCGAAACCACGGGTCAGTAGAGGCGAGAAATTCGCGGGAATCTTCCCCTTGAGCACGGCGGCTAGTAAAGGCGGGCCCAGAGCGTTGGACGACCTCCTGGTGGATGAGATTTTCACTCGGTTCACTAATGAAAAGAGAATCGGCAAAATCTGGTCCAAAGAGGTCGTCGCGATAGGGCGAGGGGTTGCTGGCACTTGTGGCGGCGTTTTCGTCGCCGACCACATTGGGGCGAGGCAGAGTGCGACTGATGGCGAAGACGCGGTTACCGAGAGAATGACGCGCGAGAAGAGTGCGGGTGTCGCGAACAGCGAGGAAGGGGTTGCGAGCGATGTACCGACTGGGAAGGGGATAGTGCCAGAGCCAAGTGTAGTTGGCGTTACCAAACCAGTTACCCCAATCGTCGCGGAGTCGACCATATTGCGTTTGACCTTCGATGGCTTCAAACTCGAGGCTATCGGGACGAAATCGGAAGTCGCGGCCTTGAATAGAGACAGCCTTTGCTGACGGTGGCGGGGATTGATCAGGAACTGCACGCCAGCCCGAAGGCGTCCAAAGTTCAAGGCGGCCTGAGGCACGGATCGTTCCACCGCTATCGCCATTAGCACCATAAATCCAGCCGTCGAGTCCTAGTGAAAAGCCATTCACTCGGTGTTGTTGATTCCCTTCGACGAAGCCTTCAAATAAGATGCGGCGGCGGTCGGCACGACCGTCAGCATCGGTATCTTCTGCAAAAAAAATCAGTGGAGCGGCCGTGACCATGACACCGTTTCGCCACGGCATAACCGATGAAGGAAACCCAATGTCCTTGAGGAATTCCACGGCACGATCTGGTCGTCCATCGCCATTGGTATCTTCCAAGCGTTTGATGACTCCTCCCGGCTTGCCCTTGCCATCCAACCCCAAAGGATAATCTCGCATTTCGGCGACCCAGAGGTTGCCTCGGGCGTCCCAATCGAAAGCGACAGGGTCTTGTACCAGCGGTTCTGATGCCACCAATTCCACATGGAATCCGGGGCTGACTTTGAAGGCTTTTAGGGCGTCCGCCGTGGATTTTGGAGGCGTCACCGTTCCGCGTAAGAGATCATCGAAAGAGCGGCGGTCGACCAGATCTTTAAGATGGGAGGTGTCCTCATTTTGAACCCACAAATGGCGGCCATGAAACCAAGCACCGTTATTGCGATGAGCACCCGCTCGGACGAAGGGAGGGAGTTCGTCGGGTGGAGTTCCCACAGCAAAATTGGTCTGGGAACGAAGGGCTGCGGAGATCTTTCGAGTCCAACCAGTGCTCCAGCCGAGGAACGGTTTTGGTACATACAACCAGAGGGCAAAGCGGGTCTCGTTAGAAAAAAGAAGATCATCAAACCCGTCGCTATTGATGTCAGCAAACCTCAGACCATTGTCTTCGCCCCGTGCATTGACCACCGAGGTATCAGGCGGCAGTCCATTGGCCGCGCGTTGCCAAAGATTGGCGGTGGTGCTCCAGCGAAATACGGCATTTTGACGTTCATTAGAAACGATGAGTTCGCAAAGGCCATCGCCATCGATATCACGGAAGCGAACGCCTTGATCTTGGCCCTTACGAAGGGTGAAAAGAGGTTGGCCATCGAGTTCGAGGCCTTTTAGGAACTGAGGTTGCTCGACCCATCGATCGCCCTCAAAGCTCCAAGCCCCGGTGGTTGATTCCGAGCGGATAAGTAGCGTGGCGCGGCCGTCAGAATGGACGACTCCGAAACGGGCACCCGTCTCCAAAGAAGAGCCTGTTGCTCTATCGACGAGACGCACCGGCAGGACAGAATCCCGCCATTGACGCAGGGTGGGATTCCAAAGTCGGGTCCGTTGCAGTTGAGGATTACCGATGAGTACATCGAGAAAGCCGTCATTATTGAGATCGACGAGACGGACGCCATTATCGGAGCCATCGAAGGCACGCAGAGGCTGTCCGGCGCCGAGATGGCGAGTCAGTTGGGTTTCGGCTTCGCGAAAGTTGAGGAATTTAACCCGAGAACCATATCGATTAACGGCATGATCAATGAACTCGATAAATTGAGTGGATTGACTCCAACCATGGGGATGAAAGACGAAGTTAAAAACCCCTTGTTTAAGGACTACGGCATCCAAGGCAGCTTTCCAATCAGCGCCGAGGACAGGATTTGTTTTCCCGAGACTATTTTGAGATTCCCAATCGCTGGGAGCCATACAGGCAAATTCCCAACAAGACTTTCCGATGATCCACGGGTAGGGATAGTTTTCAACCGTGGTAACGAAGCTCGGGAAAGGAACGTATTTGCTGAATCGTCCGCGGCCACCGACATCGCTCGTGAGAGTCTTTGGTAGGGCGGAATCGTTGGTGGTGAGGAGGAGGAGGACAGAGGAGTCGAGTCGAAGGAATTGGCCAGCAGAATTTGTGTGAGCGAACAGTTCAGCGAACAGACGTGGGCTAGGGCTATTAATGGAATCGCAGCAAGGGGTACGAAAAGCCACTGGCGTGTTTCTAGGGACATGATTGAGAAGATTGACACTTCCGTGGAATGTTTTTTCAGCGGAAGCGAAGTCGTGTCGGCCGAGGATAGGACAAGGATGGCTGAGAGTGTGGACCTCGAGTGAAAGGCCTTCCTTAAGCCATTCTTGAAAGCGTGTTTCCTGAGGGTTGAGGGCATTAGAAAAAATACTCACAGGGGCCCGGCCATCGATGCGTTTGAGTCGATCGAGGATAGGTCTCAAGAAAGCCTCGTAGCGTGTACTTTGAGCCATGTCATCGATACCGAGAGTAACGACGGCATCAACATTTGGATCCTCAATCCACTGAGGCGTCGTCAGTTTTGGAAAATGGAGTCCGACGTGAAATGGTTCGGAGGCATCTAAATAAGTAAGACGATTGCCGGAGGTAGAATCGGCGCTAGCAGCCAATCTGAAGACGATCTGGCCGAAGAGTCCGACGGTAAGAAGGAAGAAGAGTCTGGAGTAAACCTCACAGTATTTAAGAGGTTTAAATAAGGGCGACATGGAAGGACTTAGAAGGCGTGAATTTGGTCTATCGGTCAAGATGGAGTCGGAGACTTTTTGAGTGGAATGTGAGGTGGTGAGCCGCCGTCGACGATCGAAAGTCGGAATGATGTGATAGAGGCAGGAGCTAACGATGTTTTTGGCAAAGATGAGGAAAAAAAGGCGCGCCATCGTGAGATGAGCGCGCCTGTAGAGGTATTTTTTGGAGATAGTGGAACTTAGTAGTCCATACCGCCGCCGCCGTGATACGAATCAGCTGAGGGCTTTTCCTTCTTCTCGGGGATTTCGGTGATGATCGCCTCAGTGGTCAGCAATAGACCCGCGATGGAAGCCGCATTCTGCAGGGCAGAACGGGTAACCTTCTTTGGATCGACGACGCCGGCCTTAACCAAGTCTTCGTATTCGCCTGTGGCGACATTGTAGCCTTCGTTACCCTTGCGGCGTTTGACTTCCTGAACGATGAGGCCGCCTTCGACACCGGCATTACGAGCCAATTCGCGGAGGGGGGCTTCAACAGCACGGCGAACGATATCGACGCCGATTTGTTCGTCCACGATGGGGAGCTTGAGGGCTTCGATCGCGGGGAGGGTACGGAGCAGGGCAACGCCACCACCGGCGACGATTCCTTCTTCGACTGCAGCGCGAGTCGCATGGAGTGCGTCCTCAACACGAGCCTTCTTTTCCTTCATCTCAGTTTCGGTAGCAGCACCGACATGGATGATAGCGACGCCACCGGCGAGCTTGGCGAGGCGCTCTTGGAGCTTCTCGCGATCGTAATCGCTTGTGGTTTCTTCGATCTGACGACGGATCTGATTGACGCGACCCTGGATTTCAGAGTTTTTGCCATTGCCTTCGATGATCGTGGTGTTTTCTTTTTCCACGACGATGTTTTTGGCGCGGCCGAGGTCGGCGAGTTCGAGACTGTCGAGTTTGATGCCGAGGTCTTCAGTGATGAGCCGGCCACCGGTGAGGACGGCGATGTCTTCCATCATAGCCTTGCGACGATCACCGAAGCCTGGAGCCTTAACGGCGCAGACATTCAGGGTGCCACGAAGTTTGTTGACCACGAGAGTCGCGAGGGCTTCGCCTTCGACTTCTTCGGAGATGATCAGCAAAGGTTTGCTGGTCTTGGCGACCTTCTCGAGGATCGGAAGCATTTCCTTGAGGGAACTGATCTTCTTCTCATAGAGGAGGATGTAGCAGTCTTCCAGCTTGGCCTCGAGGGTTTCGGCATTGGTGACGAAGTACGGCGACAGGTAGCCCTTATCGAACTGCATTCCTTCGACAACGGCGAGAGTGGTTTCAATGGACTTGGCTTCTTCGACGGTGATGGTGCCGTCTTTGCCGACCTTATCCATCGCGTCGGCGATGATTTCACCGATGGCGGTGTCCCAGTTTGCGGACACAGTAGCAACCTGCTTGATCTCTTCCTTGTCCTTGACCTTCTTAGCGATCTTGGCGAGTTGGAGGGTGGCAGCGTCGACAGCCTTTTGGATGCCACGTTGGAGAGAAACTGGGTTTGCTCCAGCGGTGACGTGCTTCAGGCCTTCGCGATAAATCGCTTCAGCGAGCACAGTGGCGGTGGTGGTACCATCACCAGCAATGTCGCTCGTTTTGCTAGCGACTTCGCGCACCAATTGGGCGCCGATATTCTGGTAAGGATTGGAGAGTTCGATCTCCTTGGCGACAGTGACGCCGTCTTTGGTGATCGTCGGGGATCCGAACTTTTTGTCGATAACGACATTGCGGCCTTTGGGACCGAGAGTGGCCTTGACGGCCTTGGCGAGGATTTCTACGCCCTTCAGGATTTCCTGACGCGCAGCTTCGTCGAATAAGAGTTGTTTAGCAGCCATGGATAATTGAAATCAGGGATTAATAGTTACGGGTGAAATCAGCCAACGATCGCGATGAGGTCGTCGCTGCTGAAGATTTTGTATTCTTTACCATCGATCTTGACCTCAGAGCCTCCGTATTTGGAGACGAGGACACGATCACCGACTTTGACTTCAAAGGCAATCTTCGCGCCATCTTCACCGGTTTTGCCGGTTCCGAGGGCCTTAACGACGCCTTCACTGGGTTTTTCTTTTGCGGAGTCTGGGATAATAATCCCGCCCTTTTTGACTTCTTTTTCTTTTTCCTCGCCGAGTTCCACGAGGACGCGGTCTCCGAGGGGTTTCACGTTCAGTGCCATGTGGTTACTGTGTGTTGTTTTATTGTTTTTGTTGTGGATGCAGCCCATCGCGTTTGCGGTTGGGCAAAAATGTAAGTCAAGATTTGTGGGTCAGGACTTTTTCTTATCGTCGACGATTTCAGCGTCGATGACCGTGCCTTCATCGGCCTTGGTCTCTCCGGTTGATTTGGATTGGGAACCCCCATTTGGAGGAACGTCGCTGGCGGGATCTTGGCCTTGAGCCGCAGGTCCTGCGGCCTGGACCGCTTGATTCAAAGCGTCGATTGAAGAGCGGATAGTTGGCGAGTCATTCCCCTTGAGAGCCTCCTTAACTGCGGCGACTGCGGCTTCGATGGACATCTTGGCAGAGCCTAGTTTATCGCCGCTATCTTTGATAACTTTCTCAGCTCGATAGACTGTATTGTCAGCCTCATTCCGCAGTTCGACTTCTTCGCGTCGGACCTTGTCATCGTCGGCATGAGTCTCGGCGTCTCGACGCATCCGCTCGACTTCGTCCTTTGAGAGTCCACTAGAAGCGGTGATAACAATTTTCTTAGTTTTACCTGTCCCAAGATCTTTGGCGCTGACATTGAGGATACCGTTGGCATCGATATCGAAAGTGACTTCGATTTGCGGAACGCCACGGGGTTGAGGAGCGATATCAGACAGTTGGAACTTGCCTAGCGACTTGTTATCACGAGAGAACTGGCGTTCGCCTTGAAGGACGTGAATTTCAACCCCCGGTTGACTGTCGCTGGCGGTGGAGAAGATTTCTGATTTACGGTTGGGGATGGTGGTATTGCGCTCGATGAGTTTGGTGAAAACGCCGCCCAAGGTTTCGATGCCGAGAGAGAGCGGGGTGACATCGAGTAGCAAGACATCTTTCACTTCGCCCTTGAGGACCCCCCCTTGGATAGCGGCACCGATGGCGACGACTTCGTCAGGGTTAACACCTTGATGAGGTGCTTTGCTCATCAAGCCACGCGCGGTTTCGACGACGCGAGGCATACGAGTCATGCCACCGACCAAAACTAATTCGTCAATTTTGTCTGTGGAGAGCTCCGCATCACGCAAGCAGGCTTTGGTCGGGGTAATCGTCCTCTCGAATAAAGAGTCGCAGAGTTGCTCCATCTTGGCTCGACTCAGTTTGAGGGAAATGTGCTTGGGACCATTGGCGTCCGCAGTGATGAAGGGGAGGTTGATCTCGTATTGTTGCGAAGAGGAGAGAGCGATTTTAGATTTTTCCGACTCTTCCTTAATGCGTTGGAGAGCGTCCGGTTGTTTGCGAAGATCGATACCTTGTTCCTTCTGAAACTCAGCTAGAATCCAGTCGATAATGGCATTATCCCAATCATCGCCACCGAGATGAGTATCGCCATTGGTCGACTTGACTTCGAAGACACCGTCGCCGATTTCGAGGACAGAAATGTCGAAAGTACCACCGCCGAGGTCATACACTGCGATCTTCTCATCCTTCTTTTTATCGAGTCCGTAGGCGAGAGAGGCCGCTGTGGGTTCGTTGATAATCCGGAGGACTTCAAGTCCGGCGATCTTGCCGGCATCCTTGGTGGCCTGACGCTGGCTATCATTGAAGTAAGCTGGGACAGCGATAACTGCTTGAGTGATCGTCTCTCCGAGACGGATTTCGGCATCTGCCTTTAGCTTGCCGAGAATCATCGCGCTGATTTCTGGAGGGCTGAAACTCTTCGGCTTGCCTTCGACTTCTACCTCAATGTGAGCGTCGCCATTGGAGGATCTGACCACTTTATAGGGCACGCGCTTGGATTCTTCCTGCACCTCTTCAAACTTGCGTCCCATGAAACGTTTGACCGAGTAAATCGTGTTTCGTGGATTGGTGACACCCTGTCGCTTTGCAGCGTCGCCAAAGAGACGCTCGCCATTTTTAGCGAAAGCCACAACAGAAGGTGTTGTTCTTTTACCCTCAGAATTTTCTAGAACCAACGGCTCGCCGCCTTCCATGACAGCCATGCAGGAGTTGGTAGTACCGAGATCAATGCCCAAAACTTTTGCCATATTTCGATATGTTAGGAACTCCTAAGCAAACGGAATGCCTAGCGTTTGATAAGCTTAAAAATAGGATAAAACTCTATAAATAATGGCTTTTTACTTTCGTCAAATCGTGTGAACTCATTGCCTTAAGTGGAATGGATGAGTCAATTTGAAAGAGACGCGAGTCAAATTGTCGCACTTGAGTGCCCGAAGTGTCGCAATCCGTTATAAGGTTGTTTTTGGGTATGGGTGCGGTGTTGGCAGTTGCGAAAACGGCGAGGCTATTGGCACAATCAAAAGGGTTCCATGTATCTCGCTGAATTGTCATCTCCCAAGTTAGCTTCCCTATCGAGGAGCACGCCCATTGTTTTTCCGATTGCTGCGATTGAACAGCATGGCCCGCACATGCCCTTGGCGACCGACAGTTTGTTGTTGGGAGAGGTAGTGCGACGAAGCGAAGCATTGTTTTCCGACAGGGTTGTTTTTGCACCGCTCCAATGGTTGGGAAATTCGGATCATCACCTTGATTTTCCAGGGACACTCTCTGCACCGCCGCGGGTTTACTTAGATTTATTAAACGGACTAGCCGAGAATGTTTTGAGGCACGGCTTTCGGCGCTTGGTCTTCTTGAACGGGCACGGTGGCAATGATGTGCCGGGGCGTCAGGCGGTATTTGAATTGCGGCAGAGATATCGTGATCGCACAGATTTAATGTTGTTAATGGCGACCTATTGGAACTTGGCCAAGCCTGAATTTGATCAATCAATGGTCCAAACGGAGATGGGTCATGCCTGCGAGTGGGAAACGTCGATGATGATGCGGTTAGCGCCCTATTTGGTCGGGGAGGTGTCGGACTTACCGACGGTGACACTCTCCACACCGTTTCAACCAGCGCATCGCGGTTGGATAACTCAAGAACGGTCGGTGGCCGGTTATATTGGTGAACCTAAGATTGCCACGGCAGAGAAAGGTGAGCGGTTATTTGAAGTCTTTACGGCAGGGACACGCTCTTTATTGGAAAGGGTGCTGCGTTGGGATGGAGTTTCGTGGCATGAATAAAACGGCACCTAGTGGGAACGGGCTTGGTGCCCAACGAAGTTCGACCTGGAAGTGGGGAGTCTGCGGGCTTTTGCTATTGGCGTCATCGATCAACTATATGGATCGGCAGACTTTGGCTGGGGCCTCGGTGAGAATCAGTCAAGAATTTCATCTGACTCAGAAAGGGTACGGAGAAGTTGAAGCTATTTTCGGATATGCCTTTGCTGCGGGTTCATTAGTGTTCGGATGGATGGCGGACCGATTTTCGGTGCGTTGGGTTTACGGCACGGTGCTTGCATTGTGGTCGGTGGCTGGAATCGTGACAGGCTGGGCTTCGACACCGAATGAACTCCTTTTTTGCCGAGGGCTTCTGGGTTTTTTTGAAGCGGGGCATTGGCCGTGTGCGGTACGGACGACCCGACTCATTTTGGATGAGCGCGAACGTTCAATGGGGAACGGACTTTTGCAGAGTGGCGCAACCTTGGGTGCAATAGTTACTCCGCTGCTCTTACCTCTTCTTTTTCAACCGGGAACTGGAGGATGGAGGCCTCCTTTTTTTGTCATCGGAATTATGGGCCTTTTTTGGCTAGTCCCGTGGTTTTTAGTGGTGCGATCTTCTGATTTGCAAGCGGGCGTCAAGGGGAAGGGTGCGGTTGAGGAGGTCGGTACAGATTTCTTAAAAGTACTTCTGAGCGGTCGAATGTTAGGGGTACTTTGGATTGTGGCCTGCATTAATACCTCTTGGCAGGTATTTCGTGCTTGGTTACCCAAATTTTTGCAGGAGGGCCGTGGTTATTCCGAGACGCATTCTTTATACTTCAACTCGGCGTGGTTTGCAGCTGCCGACATCGGTTGTTTAGTCGCAGGCGCGGCCGTGGTTTGGATGTCACGCGGAACTTTGAGTGCCTCCCTCTCTCGGTTGCGTGTGTTTTCCTTTTGTGCACTCTTGACCGCAAGTGCGGTACTCATTCCCTGGTTGCAACGGGGGCCACTATTGCTGGGTATCTTGCTGCTCATAGGGGTAGGGGCACTCGGAGTTTTTCCTTTATACCATACCTTTACTCAGGAGCTTTCTGGGCGGCACCAAGGGAAAATAACCGGTGTTGCCGGTGTTGCGGCATGGATACTATCGGCACAGGCTCACCTTTTTTTGGGGGCTTTAGCAGATCGACGGGGCTCAATGGATCTTGGTCTAGCTCTCGCTGGATTCCTGCCCGTTTTGGCGATCATTCCTCTCTGGCTTTTTCGAAAGAACTCTCGTCCTCATCCCATTCTGTGCCATTAAACCTATGAATCATGCTGTCTCCCGTCGCCGGTTTTTTGGGGTTGGCATCGCTGCTGCGGCGATGTCCGCGTTGCCGTCCAACGCTTTAAATGCGCCGCGCAAGCGAATTGCACTCATTGCCACTGAGGTGAGGCTTCATTCGCATGCACAACATTTCATTGACCGATTTTTAGTCGGCTACGGCTGGGGCGGTGTGTGGCGAAAACCGGAGGTGGACTTGGTGTCTTTGTATGTGGATCAGTTTCCGAAAAAGGATTTGGCTCGCACGACAGCGGCCCGTCACGGAGTTCCCCTTTATTCCACAATTACCCAAGCGTTGACCTTGGGTGGATCTAAACTAGCAGTAGACGGCGTTGTGATTATTGCCGAGCACGGAACCTATCCAAAGAATGAGCGCAAACAAACGTTGTATCCACGCTATCGTTTTTTTAAAGAAATCGTCCGAGTGTTTGAAGCCAGTGGTCGCAGTGTTCCTGTGTTTAATGACAAACATCTTTCCACCGATTGGGCTGAGTGTGTCGAAATGGTTGAGGATTCGCGGCGGCTAAAATTTCCATTTATGGCCGGCTCCTCGTTACCAGTAACCCGCCGAATTCCTGCGCTGGAGATTCCGATAGGGACGCCCCTCACTGAGAGTGTTTGTGTGGCTTACGGAGGACTGGACAGCTATGATATCCACGGCTTGGAGACGGCTCAATGTATGTCTGAGCGGCGGCGTGGAGGTGAGGTGGGAGTGCGACGGGTTCTCGGTTTGCGTGGTGGAGCGATGTGGGACCATGCGGCCCGCAAGGCATCGACACGGCGCCTTTTGGAATCGGCACTCTCTCGAGGCCATAATTTGCCGACGATCAATGGGTATCCGAGCGGTGCGGTTAGTTTTGACTGGGCGCGCCGGTCATTCCCAGAGGGATGGGCCTATTTCATCGAGCATCTTGATGGATTCCGCACCACCTTATTTATGTTTGGAATCCGTGATTTCAATTATGCGGGATTGAATGGAGAGACGGATGAGGTGATTTCCTGTCAGATGTATTTACCCATGCCAACACACGGTTCGAGTACAGCAGACTTTTTCAATCCTCAGGTGCGTCATATCGAGCGAATGATTGTGGAGAATCGGCAACCGTACCCCATTGAAAGAACCCTCTTAACCTCGGGAATGACCTTAGCTGGTGTGCAATCGCTTCATGACCATGTGCTGGTTGAAACACCTCAAATGGCAGTCAAATATCAGCCTGTTGAAGGATCTACTTATTGGAGAGATTAACTTTTGGTTCTTAGCTGACATCCTTGAAAGCTGAGTATTTTCAGCTTCTTAGTCAGTTTTGATTTTAACGATGGCTGAATTCCTTGAGGTGGACCTCGAAAACTGGACCAGCGGTTAAGTTATGGTTTTGGGGGTTTGATCAACGACAAAATGATCAGACCAATGAAAACCAAAACCAAACGGAAAAGACACAGTTCAGCGTTCAAAGCGAAGGTGGGGATGGAGGCGCTGCTGGGCATCAAGACGGTGGCGCAGATCGCGCGGGAATATGCCGTGCATC
>SIAZ01000052.1 GCA_009695405.1 Pedosphaera sp.
TCTCATCACAGGCAAGGTCGTCGCTTCCACATTCCAAACATCTGGCCTTTCAGGCCTTCAAGGCAATGGAAACTCCCGGTTGCTGGAAACCACTGGACCTCAGAGACAACCGATCATGGAGGTCAACCCACTGAAAACGTCGAGGAACCGATTCTCTCGCTTTCGTTTTCAATAATCTGTTGTGCAGATTTTGCGTTATCAGCTATAATTAATAAGTATCCTTCGTTAGACAGAATAGAAGAGGTCAGTTTTAAGAAAACTGGATTATCTTCAACAATGAGGATCAAGTCTTTCATCATGTAGCGGGGCGGGAAGCCACTGAGCTAACACGATGGATCTGAAGAAGAAGATTGCGATCAAAAAATTATTAAACTTGCTTACTCGAGGCGATAAGCTAACAGGTAATTGCGATCTGATGCCCTTTTATATGGGGTATTCAGCGCCGCACTTTCCGCGAAATATGGCGCTGAAGTTGGGGTAGCGCTTCAAGTAATACTTGTTGGTGTACTCTTGGACCATGCGCCAAGTGCTATACTCGGCAGCTAGTGTACGCCAAGCTTCACGGATTTTGGCAACCCACAGTCGAGGTATTCCATTTGAATCTCGATTAAAGAAGGTAGGAATTACTTCCTTGGTCAGTACCTCATATAGATTTTCACTGTCGATACGATCTTGTTCATCAATGCCGTCTGGGTGTGAATCAGGGCCAATCGCAAAACCATTGTTTCCGTTGTAACCTTCCCGCCACCAACCGTCCATGATGCTTAAATTGAGACAACCGTGCGCAGTAGTCTTCATTCCACTGGTTCCACTCGCCTCCAGGGGTCTTCGGGGGTTGTTGAGCCAGACATCACATCCTGAAACCATCTGGCGAGCCACGTGAATATCGTAGTTTTCGATGAAGACAAGGTGCCCCTTAAGCTCACTGAATTTAGAAAGATGAATTACTTTCTGGATAAAACTTTTTCCTGAATCGTCGCGTGGATGCGCTTTACCTGCAAAAACGAACTGCATAGGTTGCCCCGATTGTTTAACTAGCTTAACGACGGCTTCAAACTGATCGAATATCAATGGAGCGCGCTTATAGGTGGCAAAGCGTCGTGCAAAGCCGATGGTTAAAGCGTCTGGGTTTAGAAATGAGTCGAAGGTAATGAAATCTCCGTGGCTGAAAGTCCGGCCTTGCAAAAGGAGACGGCGTCGGGCGAATTCGATCAACTCGCGGCGTAAACGGTAGCGCATCGACCAAATTTCTTGATCACTGGTTACCGAGGGATCTGCTAAACGGGACCAAAATTCTGGGGAGTTGGCACCAGCAATCCAGTCGGTATCTAATTTACCGGTGTAAAGTTGGTGATACTTCTTTTGCCAAATTTTGCGAACTGTTCCCTTCATCCAGCCGACCAAATGAACCCCGTTGGTAACGTGTCCTATGGGAACTTCGTCTGGGGATTTAGCACCAAAGAAGTTCATCCACATCTCCCGACTTACCGCACCATGAAGCTCGCTAACACCATTGGCAGCTCGAGAATAGCGAAGTGCCAGAACGGTCATGCAAAAGGTTTCACTGACATCTCCAGTCCGCACACGACCCAAATCCATGAGTTGGGATGGCTGCAAATGCAAATCGGATCCAAGTCCATGCCCAGCATATCCCATCAGATCGCTACTGAAGCGATCGTGCCCTGCTTCGACCGGCGTGTGGGTTGTGAAGAGACATTCCGTTTTCGTCGCAGTCGAAGCTTCAGGAAACGACTTACCGAGTGCCATTTTTTCTCGAATAAGTTCCAGCGTTAAGAACGCCGCATGGCCCTCGTTCATGTGAAAGGTGGAAGGCTTGACTCCCAGCGCGCGCAGGAGTCGAACGCCACCGACTCCCAGTACAATTTCCTGCATAATACGGGTGGTACTGTCGCCGCCGTAGACCCGTAAAGTGAGATCACGAAACATCGGTTCGTTCTCTGGGCGATTTGTATCGAGGAGGTAAACTGGGCACCGCCCTATGTTGACTCGCCACGCATGAAAATGAACTGTACTCGAGGCAATCTTAACCGAGCCAACCAGCAGTTCTCCATTTGCGGCGAGGACAGGTTCAAGAGGCAAGTTAGCGGGATTCAACTGTGTATAGTATTCCGTCTGCCAGTTGTCTTGGTTGATCGATTGTTGAAAATAGCCCTCTCGATAAAAGAGAGAGATGCCGATAAACCCAATGCCTAGGTCGCTGGCTGACTTGGCATGATCTCCCGCCAAGGCGCCTAATCCACCAGCGGCGATAGGTAGGGTCTCGTGAAAAGCAAATTCTGCTGAAAAATATGCCACCGGATTAGCCTTTAGTACGGGGGCATTCAGGGCACCCCAAGTGTCAGGGGTAGAAAGGTAGGCATCAAATCGATTTAAAACAGCCCGAGCTCGATCAGCAAAGCTCGGGTCACCGAGGCGCACCCTCAATTCATAGGGGGAAACTTCTTTTAAGATGGCGACGGCATTATGGTACAAATTCTGCCAACCACGAGGGGAAAGATCGTAGAAAAGCTCTTGGGCATCCTGATCCCAACTCCACCACAGATTGCGGGCGAGTCGGTTTAAACCAGCAACGAGATCCGTCACTTCAATCGCTGTCATAAGTTTGTGATTATCAAAGGTCTTCAGGTCCAAGTGTTGGGGGCAATTCTGACTTAACCGAGGCCGAGTTAAGTTGTAAATAGTGTAAGGGATACAGACAAAATTGAAGGGAAAACGGCGGTGGAAAACAAAAACTGAGAAGATTTAGCGCACCTCAGCGGTGCTAGAGATGAGTTAACCTCCAGCAACAATCCGAACGATCTCCAGACGGTCGCCCTCGGTGATGAATCGGTCGGGAAACTCGGACGGGGCCACAGCTTCGCCATTATGTTCGATGACGACACTGCGCGGAGGTAGCCCCTGACGAATCAAGAATTGCTCCAGCGAACAGGGTGAGGCGGTGATTTTTGCTTGCCCATTAGCGGTCAGTGTCATCCCTCCCCATAGTGGAACAGTTATTAACCGTGTAAAGATCAGGGAGTTGGGCCAACGAGAATCCTCTGACTTTTGGCTTCGACCGACGAGCTTGGGACCGTATCGTTTCAGCATGTCGTTGGAACCCCTCCTTACTCTGGACCTCCCAGGGATTCATAAACTAAAGTCCGGCAAAGTCCGCGAGGTCTTTGATCTCGGGGACTCCCTCCTTTTTGTTGCTACAGATCGAATCTCTGCGTTCGACTGCACCATGCCCAATGGTATACCGCGGAAAGGCGAAATACTGACCCAGATTTCCCACTTCTGGTTTGATCTCACCGGCGACTGGCTTCCAAATCACCGAATACTCGGTCGCGACGATCCTCTGCCGAGCAGTCTAGCAGCCTTTGCCTCTCAATTAGCTGGGCGTAGCATGATCGTCCGCAAGACGAATCCTCTACCCATCGAATGCGTCGTCCGCGGCTACCTAGCTGGGTCGGGTTGGAAAGAATACCGGCAGTCGGGAACTGTGTGTGGCATCCCTCTCCCAGTTGGGCTTTTCGAATCGTCCGAACTCCCTGAACCCATCTTTACCCCAGCAACCAAAGCAGAGAACGGTCACGATGAAAATATCTCCTTCGGCCAAGCGATTGAGCTGACTGGTAGTTTAATTGCAGAACAGGCTCGAGAAATGAGCCTGCGCCTTTACAAATTTGCCCGGCAACATGCCCGCGAACGGGGTATTATCATCGCCGATACGAAGTTTGAGTTTGGTTTAATTGAAGGAAAATTGATTCTCATCGACGAAGTTCTTACACCTGATTCCTCCCGTTTCTGGCCGGTTGAGGGCTATACTCCAGGAGGGAGTCAGCCGAGTTTCGACAAGCAATCTGTACGAGACTATTTGGAATCACTGAATTGGGATAAGGCCCCGCCAGCTCCAGCCCTGCCCCAGGTTGTCGTCGATCGCACTCATTCTAAGTATCTGGATGCTTTCCGCCGTCTTACTGGAACAGAACTTTAATCGCCAACTATGATCAAGCCAACACGCAGCACAGAGATCTTCCTCACCCAAGCTTCTTTCGCTATCGTCTGTTCTCAATACAATGCGGAATACACCGAATCGATGTTGGACGCGGCTCAGAAAACTCTAATCACTGCTGGGGCGACCTGCGAAATTATTCGCGTCGCCGGCGCTTTCGAGATTCCTATCGCTGCCGCTGCGGTCATCGCCCGCAAGATACGTCGTCCGGTCGCGGTCCTGTGTCTTGGCCTGATTTGGCAGGGGGAAACTAATCATGCGGAACATATTGGAGAAGCGGTGACACGCGCTTTAATGGAAATTTCGGTCCGCACAGGAGTTCCATGCATCCATGAAGTGCTCACAGTTCAGACGAGAAAGCAGGCGATTAAGCGTTGCCAAACCCCGGAAACGAATCGTGGTCGTGAGGCAGCCCTGACCGCTTTGAGCCTTCATCAAACCCTTGAAGTCGTCCGCAAGGGTAGCAAGAGTCCTTCGCCCTAAGTGGGGCCTTTAGAGATAGAAACCTTATGAGTTCTCCCTTCCGTTCTATCAGTCCCAACATTTTGACCGGAACGATTGCCCTTATCATCCTGATTTTGGATCAAGTCAGTAAAGGGTTGGCGATTAAAACGATGAAGCTTGGGGACGAAAAGGCGGTTTTGGAGGGCTTTTTCCGCTTTGTTTATTGGGGAAACACTGGAGCCGCATGGAGTGTCTTTAGTCAACGCAATGGTTGGCTCGCCATCTTTGCCAGTGCAGCATTGGTGGCACTTTGGATTTTCCGACGTCACTTCGAGTTTCACCGCACCGGGGGGCAGGTTGCTCTGGGGCTTCTCTTCGGTGGAATTATCGGGAATCTGATTGATAGATTACTCCACAATCACGTCGTCGACTTCCTTCGCTTTTACTGGATCCGCCGAAGTGGCGAGGAGATTGGTTTTCCGGCCTTTAACGTCGCTGACATGGCCATCAGTACAGCGGTGGGTATTTTGTTGTTACTCACTTGGCAAACCGACACAAGGAGAACTCCTTCAATCAAATCACCCCCGTAAGATTCCGACTCACGCACTGTTTTCCACTTCATGAATCTGAACTCGGACTCTTTGTTATCGGCAGACCGCGAGCAAGAATTTGGGACTGATCCAATCCTAATTGCGGGCCCCACAGCATCGGGTAAATCTGAAATCGCCCTTGCCCTTGCCGTCGCTCTTCAGGGGGAAATTATTTCTGTCGATTCCATGCAGGTTTATCGCGGATTGGATATAGGAACTTCTAAGCCAACCTCCGCAGAACGGATCAGTGTTCCCCATCATCTTCTTGACGTAGTCGACTTGGCTGACGGCTCTTTCGATGCAGCCCGATTTGTCGCAGAGACCGAGCAAGCGATCAGAGAGATCCGTCAGCGAGGACGTCTTCCCATTCTTTGTGGTGGGACAGGGCTTTATTTCAACGCTTGGCTAAAGGGGCTAGGGACCGCACCCCCACCCGATCTAGTTTTGCGCGCCGAACTAGAAACTCTCCCTCTGGAGACGCTTCTAGAAGAGTTGGCCCGAAAGGATCGGGTTTGTTTTGATACAATTGATCGCAAAAATCATCGCAGAATTGTGCGTGCGATTGAGGTGATTCGGATCACTGGAAAACCTTTTTCCGGCCAAAGATCACTTTGGTCTGATCGTGCTCCAGTACTCCGGGGTCGGAGTTTTGGACTTAAGCGGACTCGCGAAGATTTACTCGATCGCATTCACCAACGAGTCGACCGAATGTTTGAGGGGGGGCTGGTGGCGGAGACCGCCCAATTATTGCCTCGAGGGCTAGAGAAAAATCGTACGGCACTCCAAGCCATCGGGTACCGACAGGTGGTTGAGCATCTTCATGGGGTTCGCGGTCTGGGAGAAACAGTTGAGTTGGTGAAGAGCAAAACCCGCCAATATGCTCGACGTCAACGCACTTGGTTTGAAGGGCAACTGACTCTGGACTGGATTTCGCTTGAAGCTCGAGAAACGGTTGAGTCGACGGTGGTTCGTATTCGGGAGAGTCTAAGGAAGGGTTAACTGATCTCACCCGTCGCCTGACCTAGTTAGAGGCGAGTTGAGTTTTGCCAGAGAGGACAGAAAATAGGGGAGTATTTGGAACTGAGTAAGTCTAGGGAAGGAAGGCGAATAAAATGCCCCCAACAAGAAGAGTTTATCGAAGCAGTTCGAGATCAACCAATTCGCCGGGATAAACAGCAAGATCATTGGGAAGAGTTACTAGTAGAGGCAGACCTAATTCCGCACCTGAAGCAGCAGAAGATTTGGGCAGCATCGAGGCTGAGATGGGTTCCAGTTGGGATCCGAGAGAAATGACCTCACCGATACCAACAGCACGCCGACCCGACCTTGAGCGGACCTGCACCTTCATACCTACGCGCACCTCGGTGAGAATCGGTTGACGAAGAAAAGCCACGACTCGGCTACTTTTTTCCTTAGAAATATTGAGGATAGCTTCCCCAGGTTGAACCGTTTCCCCAGCATGCCGAAGGATTAGACTAACGACGCCGTCGAACGGTGCCACTAAAGTTTGAGGCCCCATTTGAGCTTCCAAAAGATCTAGAGTTCGTTCCTCGACTGCAATCGAAGCCCGCGTCGCCGCTGGGACCTCTCCGTCGACTTTGCTTTCGCCCACCGACATTTCTGAAATGGCTGTTTCAATTTCTGAGACGAGTTTAGTTAATTCCTGACTCTCAGCGGTCAGAACGGCGACCGTACGTCGAGCGGCATCTCTCTCGCTGAGACTAAAAATGGGAATTGGGGTTCCGGTAGATCCGGGAACCGTAACTGCGGTCAAACGTTCAATTCGTGACAACTCCAATTCACCATAGAAAAGTTTCGATCGTGAACTCATTAACTCCACACGTTTTGACATTAAGTCCAATCGGAGGCTTTCAAAATTTACTCGGTTATTAGCCTTACGTAGATCCGTGCCTAGGCCCACGCGTATCAGGTCAATTCGAGCTTTGGACAAAGCAATTTGTGAGTCTAAAATCCTAGGATCAACCGGCAAAACTTGGGCGACAGGATCCCCAGCGAGGACACGTTGGAGAGCATCGACTTGGACTTGAGCGAGTCTCCCTGCGTTCATGCTAGCGATTACTGATTTCACCGATTCTACCTCTCCCATCAGAGAGGAGGGGCCCACATAACCTCGCCACACTTGCAGGGTGAGTCCGGCAACGAGCGCAAAAAGAAGGAAAGGCAGGAAAGCGATCCTGAATTCCTTAAAAAGCGCGCCCGGCGGGCTTGGAATAGGCTTGAGGGCTTCGAAAGCCAGTTTAGAAGGAGTTGGTTCCATGGATCACATTTCAGATTCGTCTTCTGCCTTCAGGCTAGAGACACGAGAAACCCCGGGCAGGGTCTTTAATTCTGAGATCAATTCCTCACTCCGCTGCGCATCGCGAAGTAAAATTCGAAAGGAAAGATCTGCCCCGTCTGAACCGGAACTGGCTCGTTGACTGGCCAATTTATTGCGACGCCCGTGCCTTTCCAAAAGTGCCTGTAAATGGGGTAACTCATCTAGCGGACGGCCCCAATGAAGATTCAAGACGACATCGTAGCGATGGCGGCTCCCAAAGGAAGTCCAATGGAGGTACAACATGACCGAAGCGAACACCAGACATCCGAGAATCGCCGTACTAAATTTGTGGGTTCCAGCCGCCATTCCAACGGTAATGCTCCCAAGAATATAAGCTGTATCAAGAGTATCCCGTAAAATGTTACGAAAGCGCACCACCGCGAAAACGGCCATCATTCCAAAGGCCATCATGAGATTGTTGAACATCACAGCCATCACTAAGCAAACGATGATACAAAGAATAACCAAGGAATTGACGAAGGATCGGGAATAACTCAAGCCGGTGTGGCAAACCATGTAGACCCAAGCAATGACATGACCACAAAGAAAAGAAATCAAGAGCCCGAGCAGAATCCCCTGAATATCGTCAGGACCCGTTCCAAAATCTCCGCGATGAAAAAAATCCATCATGTTCGTTCAATGCAGTTGTGAATCTACCCCCCGCAAACCACCGTCTAACAAAGCCGATAATCGGTTCATTCGAAGCTTTTTTCGTTGTTCGTTAATCTGAGACTCTGAAACCTGTTTTAAGGGAAGCGAGCCACTATAAAAATAATTTTCTCCTTTGGTAGCGATCCCATCAGCATACTTGGATGCCGACCCTTGACGAAGTCCAAAGATGCGGACCATTTCAGAAAACCACTCGGGAAAGCGTCCAGTAAATTTTAACTCGAGGACGACCCTGCCCCGGAAGACACTAATTGGATCATCCATTTCTGAGGAAAATCGGGTGACGAATTCCGGTGAAATCTGGACATTGCGGTCGAAAGTAATACGAACCGAATTGTCATAGTGGCTAATCCACGCTTCTCTTTCATAATAAACGTGGGCGACGGGGTGACTCCTAGTTTCAGTCATTAATTCTACAAAGCGCTGGGCCGCTACCAACTGCCTTGCATCTTCCTTCACTAATTCCGACACCGCCGGTAATTGCCCCGACAATACTGCTTCTACGGCATTTCGTTGGATTCCAGCTCGCTGCTTCAAAATCGCCTCGTTCATCCGACGTTTGATCTCGAAAAAAATAGGGCTGGTCGGCTTGTCTTCGTAAAACCGCAACCGGAGTTTATAGCGGTTTTTGTTGCCGTTAATTGTACCCCAGTAAATATCCAGTAAATCTGAATCAAGATACAAATTGTGAATGATATATGACAAATTCGGCCGTCCAACACCGTACTCATCTAACTCTAAATAGGTCGAGACAAAGTCACGGAGACTGAGAGCTGTTGCCTCGGATATAAGGTATTTTAGCTCCCACCGCTGCATTTGCATGTTGTCGTCGGCCATTGTTTTTGTCCGCCTGATATCCCCAATCGCGTTATTTAGTCCCACACCGCATTCAATTTTGTTTCCTAATTGCTTCCTAATTGTAACGAATCAGCAATGCGAAACTTACTCGGTTTAGATTAAATTTGGTCAGAAAACTTAATTGTTTGGAAGCACTCGCAGTGCCACAACCTGCTAAATCTAAAAATTAGCCCTGAAGAAATTTAATGCCTCTCTTGAAAATTCAAGGGGTCGCCATCACCTCGTCGAAATTGAAAAGGAACACTGTCGGTGATGGATTGAATTAACGAAGAAAAGCGGAAGCCGTCGCCTTCCATCTTTGCACAGGCGGCAGCGACTGCAGGTCGATCATAGTAATCCAATCCTCTTCCCAAGGCGTAGGTGAAAAGTTTCTCTACGACACAGCGCAGAAAATCCTGACGACGTTGGGTGGTTAAAATCCGATTCAATTCAAGATGTCCATTAAATGATTCCCCAGAATCGAGAACCCCTGCTGCGTCAATGGATTCAGTTCCATCGGTTTCTCGAAAACGACCGACCGCATCGAAATGCTCAAAAGCAAATCCAATAGGATCCATCTTGGCATGGCATGAGGCACACACGGCATTGTTGCGATGGGCGTCCATCCGTTGGCGTAAGGTGCCGTGGGTCTCCTTCGATTCTAGCGCGGGGACATCCGGTGGCGGTGGCGGTGGCGGCAATGCCAAAATATTATCAAGAACCCATTTCCCCCTCTTGACTGGAGAGGTTCTCGTTGGATTGGAAGTAAGAGCAAGAAAGCTTGCCTGAGTTAGCAATCCCACTCGAGCTGTTCCCTTCAGGGACACTTTGACAAAGTCATCGCCCGAGACTCCCTTCAAGCCATAGTGACGGGCCAAGCTTTCATTGATAAAGGTATAGTCGGCCTCTAACAAATCAGTCAGGGGGCGATCTTCTTTTAGAATAAATTCAAAAAGCATCTCGGTTTCACGTCGAGCCGCACGCCGTAACCCTTCGTCGAACTCGGGGAAAAGGCGGGCATCTGGGGCGATGATTTCTAGTGTCCGAAGTTGCAACCATTGGCCGGCAAAATTATCTACCAACGCCCTTGCTTTGGGATCCTTTAGCATCCTGCGCAATTGTGCCGAGAGGTTCTTTCGAAGGGTCCCCTTGGCAACCAATCCAAACAGTTCGTCATCCGGCATACTGCTCCACAAAAAATAAGAAAGCCTCGAAGCCAGTGCCTCTTCACTAATCCGGTGAATAGAACTTGGGTTGTCGGGCTGAGGTTGAAGTTCTCCTCGGAAAAGAAAATAGGGAGACACCAGCACTGCCGTCAGTGCCTGCTTGACTGAGGCTTCAAAATTTTCTCCCGCGGTTTGGGCCTTTAAAAATAAACCATCCAAACGATTTAATTCATCCATGGTAACCGCTCTTCGGTAAGCTCGTCGGGTAAATTTTTCAATGAGAGATCGGGCCACAACGTTGGTCGTACTCGGCGTTGGTCTCTGTGAAAAAATCCGTCGATGTGCTGCGGTTAAAGGCAGGGGTTGATCAGAAAAAGGCCCAGTTACCTCGATGAACTCTACCTGCAAATTTCGATCTTCTATCCGTTTTCTTTTAACCGGCCGACCTTTGCCGTCTTCCTCGTTGACCATCGTTTCTTTGTAATAATCATTTAGAAAAGCCACTCCAATTGTATGGCGTCCTGGACTTAATCGCATCCGATTCTCATAGGCCTTAGAGGCTCCTCGTGTCCGCCGTACTTCAAAAAGCTCGACATCTTTACCGTCTATTCGTAACTGCATCTTCACTTTCTCATCCCCGGCTTGATCGCCATAGGCTTGGATCCGGACTAAATACTCGGCATCCAGTCGCGCCTCATAGACGGTGGTCATTTGGCTGTTGGATATCAACGTTGCTAAACCTGCTGAACCCGCATGACCGACAATCTTATCTGGATTGATCCGTTTCGGTCGAGGCACCAGAGGACCGGAAATAATAGCCTCATCGAAGATGGCTTCCGCCGCGCTCAAATACCGCTCAACGAGAATAGGAGGCACCGAAAGCACATCGCCGATGGTATCAAAGCCGTAGCCGACATCGTCTTGAGGAAAGTCCAAAGCCGGTTCAAAATCGACGCCAACCAGATCGCGGATGGTATTATTGTATTCGGTCCGATTGAGCCTGCGAATGGTTACCCGACCCGGATCCGGATTAGCTGGGTCAATCGGAAACAAGGTGTAATCAAGCCAAGCAACTAAATTTGTCCGTTCCAGCGGACTCGGCTGATTTTTTCGTTTTCTGGGCGGCATTTCACCCGACTGAACATTATTTAAAACACGCTCCCAAAGGCGTCTATCGGCTAATAGCACTTGAATATTGGTACAAGCATCAAAATTGACATCGCCCTTTCGGACTCCATCGCCGTGACAATCCCAACAATAGGTCTTAAGTGTCGGCAAGATATCGGCCCGCAAATGAAGGTCCGCAGCGACCCAATCCACACGGGGCGTTCGACGAGTCTCGCGATAGATGAGGAACACCGTTACCGCTACCATTAGCAGAGCGAGTGAAGCGACCGAAAGTCTCCAGCGACTTCGGGATTTAGCGGGTTGTTCAGGAATCGGCACGGAATTGATGGATGACGAATAGATTCGTTCTGGTGCTAGGTCAATCGGCAGATAAAATCTTTGCCCAAATCGGTCTGAGATCGTCGTCAGCTAAAGCCAACTCTTTCAGTTCAGGTTCGGACCCAACCGCCAAAGCCCGCACAAACCAACCCCACGACTCCTCGGTGGCTCCTAATTGAGCTGCATAGCAGGCTAAATTATAGGTGATCATTGATTCACGAGGAAATAGGCCAACAGCAGGAATTAAAAGGTCGCGTGCCTCTCGTAAGCCGCCTCCTGAACGTCGCCGAGCCGCATAAGACCGATGAATCCAACCAGAGACGACACCCGAAAAACTCATGACACTCCTCACCGCAATATCAAAAGCTTTATCCCAATCTTTTAGCTCAGAATAAATATCCCACTTCACGTTTAACATCTCCAGATGGCCTTCAAATTCACTAGGAACCCGTTGAAGTTCACTTAACGCCGCGCTGGGAGATCCCAGCATCAACCAACCCACTGCTGAATCCACCCAATGCCGGACTGGAATCGGTATAGGTTGAGAAGTGGCTTTATTCATAGAAAGAGGATTTAATCGACGAAGTTGAACTCATTCGACGCGAGCAAGACTTGGGCATACCGCTGCCATGCACCCAAGGCCCGCGGCCAATCTTTTTGCCCACTAAAATCGATCGCTGCCGACCACGTCTGTTTTTCTGCATTCAGTTCAATTAACTCAGGCGCCCAGTCGAAGGCGTCAGAGCTATCTCCTTCAAGCGGATCAACCACGAAATCCAGCGTTTCACCGGCTCGCACTTCAATGTCTTTTAAAAAAATATCTTCCGATTTATTGGCAATCTTCCAATCGCCTAGAATCCCTTGACGACTGGAAACTAGGGATGCGCGAATTCCATCGCCGTCCGTAGACGAATGACGGGCAGGGCCTTTGATATTGAGATGCAAATTTCGTGGGGCGGTCCAGCGTCGGATCACGCTGCTGCGTGGCTCCTTTCCTGGATGTCCGCCTGATTTTTCAAGTGAGGCAAAGGCGTAAGAATCCTTGGTTGGGTAAGCGGCGGACATTTGCCAACGGTTCTTCTTGAAGACGGTAAAGGGCTGAAATTGAACGGACCGCCCTTTTACGGGATCGATCCAACCCACTCCATAAGTCCAAGCAGCGCCCGAGGGTGGAACCAAGGTGTCTCCGAGCGACTCCTTCAGGAACTTTCGAGCGGCCCCTTGTTCTTCGGCAGACGGATCCCTCTGATAGGTCAGCTGATAAAGACGGCGAACGCGCGCTTCGAGAGATACTTTGGCGATCTCGGGTCGTTCGAGAAGGGCTTGGGCTTCGCTGGTCACACTTCGGCTATTTAACCAAAACAAGGCTTGCTGAGGGACACTGGTCTGAAACCGACCCGGCGATGTGGCATCTGGGCTGGCAAAATCAAAGGAGCGGAGAATGCCTGGTAAATTCTGCCGATCGATAAAGCCATAAAGGGTCCGACGTACCGTTGGTTTTTCGGTGTCGTACATTTCCACGGCACGGCCTCCTAGGGATCGATCCAAGCTACCAGACACCGCTAGTAGGCTATCCCGCATCGATTCAAAGTCGGTGCGTTTTCGATTCATTCGCCAATAAAGTGTATTGGCAGAATCTTGCAATTCGGCTTTAGCGACCCAATTTGTTTTTCCACCTGATGCGAGAGGGTCGCTCGACTGCCGATAGGTCGCTGAAAGCAGTAATTCTCGGTGTAAAGCCTTTACCGACCACCCCGATTCCATCAAGCGCACCGCCAGATAATCCAAGAGTTCTGGATTCACCGGCGGATCGCTTCGCACCCCGAAGTCACTGGGGGTTCGCACGAGTGGATTTCCAAAGTGGTGTTGCCACATCCGGTTAACCCAAACCCGTGCGGTGAGGGGATTGTTCGTTGAGACAATCGATTCAGCCCATTCCAATCGACCGCTTCCTCTCTGAAAAGGGACTCGATTAGTCCCCGAGACAAGAGCTAATTGTTGCCTCGGCACCTTTGAGCCAGGATTGCCAGAATTGCCCCGTTTGAAGATCACGGGATCCGATGGGGTTGGGTTATCAACCAGAACCATTGCACGCAAAGGAGCCCCTACATGGGTTGCTTCGAGTTCATCTAATTTTCGCTGCAAGGCCCGCGTCTTTTGAGCCACGGGCGTTGCAAAGAAACGATCAATCCCACCTCCGATCCCTTGAATGGGCGAGTCCGCTCCATAGAGGATTTGTCTTAAAGATTCGTCGTCAGGATTCGGTAAAGACGTTGGCTCCGGCAAGCCTGCCTTTTGAGCTGTCTCCAAGGCTAAACGCCATAGCCGCTCTGTGGCGCCAAAAGACTCTCCATAGCGCTGGGCCACTGCCGCAAAATTAGTCGGAATTTGAGCCTGAAAAATACGGGGCAACTGCCTGTTAACAATCTTTCCATCTAACCTTCCGCTAATGAGTGAGGTTACCAACCCTGTCGCCCCAGGGGAAAATCCAGCAATCGGCAAACGCTCAAAAGCAAACCACGGAACAAACACCGGATTTGTTGCCCCGCGCCACCCATCCAGACGCGCCTTCCAAGCCGTTACCAAATCTGGATCTAAACTTCGTTCACGTGCCAAACCCTCGCGCTTTGGCCCATCCATTCCCTCCGAATCATGAACTAGTAACAAATAATCACTCACTTTTGCCCGCAATCTTCCCAATGTCGCTGAGGTTTGTTCAGCGCGATAGTCTCTCTTTTCTTTTTCCCGAAGCTCCTTCTCTTTCACATATATAGCGACTTGGGCTAGGTCCAAATTAGGACCGAGTAACGGTTTTTCATTTGGTTCCTCACTACTGGCAAAAATACCATATAGTGAGTAGTAATCTGCGGTGGGTATTGGATCGAACTTGTGATCATGGCACCGAGCACATTGCACAGTTAATCCCATCAACCCACGGGTCACCACGTCGATACGATCATCAATAATGTCGTGGCTATTATTAAGAAATCGACGTCCCAGCGTTAAAAAACCTAATGCTGCTAGTGGCGACTTATCTCCGTCCGTTGCCACTTGATCACCGGCGATCTGTTCGATCACAAAGCGGTCGAAGGGCAGGTCTCGATTGAAGGCGTTTACCACCCAATCTCGATAGGTATGACTGTGGGCGTAGCGCCGTTCTTCTTCGAAAACGTACCCCTTACTATCGGCATAACGTGCGACATCCAGCCAGTGACGACCCCACCGTTCCCCGTAGGAAGAAGAAGCCAAAAGCCGATCGACGGCCTGAGCATAGGCTTCTTTCGAGGTGTCCCTCAAGAAGGCTTGCATCTCAGAGGGAGTGGGAGGCAACCCAGTCAAATCAAAGGTAACTCGCCTGAGGAGGGTTCGGCGATTGGCTTCTGAAGATGGTTTTAAACCGTTCGATTCTAGACGCGCGAGAATGAAGGCATCCAAACCCGTTTGAATCCATTCCCCGCTAACAACACGAGGAAAAGCCGGACGCACTGGCTTTTGAAAGGCCCAATGCTTTTTCACCTCATCCGCGGCGGCAACCTTGGAGGGGCCAATCCGAGGGTCCACAGCACCCGCGCGGATCCAGTCCTCAAAGGCGACAATCTCGGCTTCCTTTAAAGGGCCGCCCTTGGGAGGCATTGGTTTATTATCATGGGCTATGCCACGCAGCACTTTAATGAGAAGACTTTGATCTGGTTTCCCAGGAACCACTGGTGGCCCCGATGTTCCGCCTTTCTCTAAACCTACCTTTGAATCCAGCAGTAACCCGCCGTCTGGTTTCTCAGTCGAGGCACTGTGGCATTCTTGACACCTTTCGGAGAGCAGAGGGCGGATTCGGTTTTCAAAAAAATCCGACGCGACTGGTGTCGCCCGTACTGAAGTAGCCATCCCTGTCGCCCAAGCGAGGCTAATTAGAGTAAAGCAGATCAAAAAGAATCGAGGCATAGGCGGGGAAGTCGAACAGAACAAAAAGGTCAGATTAAATTAAAAACAATCAGGTAGGTGACTCTATAGAATTTTAGTCATTGCTCAGGTACCCTTAGATCATGCAGCGGCTTGAGGACGGCGTTGAGTTTTCGGTGAGGAACTGACTTGAGTGACCGTACCAATTGCCCGTCTCTAGGGCAAGTCGTTACGGTTCTCATTTTGATGAACTCAGTGGCGCTACTTTCGCACTCTTGGCACCATAGGCGCTGTGTTGGTTCTCCAAGGTCGCACCTTGTGTGGTGCTGACATCGATCTTGTGCGGGCTCTGCTCGCTGAAGCCCCAGCCTGCCGCCGCCCCTCAGACTATCCGTCAACGGCCAACCCAACCGAATCCCGTCACCCCTATCGGCCCACATTAAATCCATCGACGGGGCCTTGCACGACCCCTGTTTCTCGCCTAATTTTCTAAAAGCCAAAAAAAGTGAATAAGAGAGCGTGTTTTGTCTTGCATATATAATATATTATTTCTATATGTATTAACTCTATGTCGGCGCGTTTACCCATTTTGCACAAGACACCCTTTGTCTTGGATCCGCGTCCGCTGACCGAAGCCAGCAGTGCTCACGTCGGTGCCCTCGGCGTCTCCCGGGCCTTCCGCTCCTTGGGCCTGCCGGGGAATCATCACCAATCTCAAGCCGCGCAAACGCCAGCGAGGCT
>SIAZ01000053.1 GCA_009695405.1 Pedosphaera sp.
CCTCACCGCCATCCTCATGGAAACCTCCGATGAGTGGGAAACCGGACGCGCCTACTTCTCCGACCCATCCCAATCCTAAACAACCAACCAACCCCCACCTCCAAATTCAGCCTTTGACTCTTTTACAGAAAAAAAGTTGCGCGGCCCTCTCTGTATGGGCTCGATTGCTTCTGTTCTTTTATTTTATCAAGGCAACAGCGGGTACGGCACTTTTTTTCTGCCAACCGCTTATTTGGCTGGGGCGATTACTGCTGCCTTCTATGGCTTCTTTCCACTTTATTTACCTGAATTATTTCCCACAGTCGTTCGGGCAACCGCGCAGGGATTTTCCTATAACTTTGGTCGAGTCATTGCCGCTATTGGAGGCCTTCAAACAGCGAATTTGATCAGTTTTTTTGATGGAAGCTTCGCAATGACTGGTTCCTCGATGGCTGTCATTTATTTATTCGGAATAGTCATTATTTGGTTTGGTTCAGAGACGCAAAGCAAAGAACTCGTTAACTAAAAAGGCGCCTAGCATGCTAGGGAAAGCCCTTCACGGATGGATGTTTAAATAGGTGTATTCCTTTAGACCCCGCTCATAGTCATCGAGGAGTCTCATTCCTTCGGTTGGCTTAAGTTTATCGCTGCGAATTGCAGCATCTACTTGTGCCTTCATTTGCCGCTTGAGTTCCCCTTCGTCGTATTGAACCGAAGTGAGGCACTGACTAATGGTATTTCCTTCGATCACTTCCTCGATGTAGTAACCGCAAGGTTCGTCTGGTTCGAGAAAGACATGCACTTCGTTCACCCGCCCGAAAAGGTTATGGAGATCGCCCATAATATCTTGGTAGGCGCCCATAAGGAAGAAGCCGAGATAATAAGGTTCCTGACCACTGGTTCCTTGGCGAAGTTCATGGAGAGGCAAGGTGTCGCGTACATCTCTGAGGTCGACAAACTTATTGATACAACCGTCAGAATCGCAGGTGATATCAACTAAGGTTCCCTCGCGAGTTGGTCGCTCGAGGAGTCGGTGAACCGGCATAATAGGGAAGAGTTGACCCAGAGCCCAGTGATCTAACAAGGACTGGAAGACCGAAAAGTTGCAGAGATACTGTTCGCTCAAACTATCTTCTAACTTACGGATTTCGTCGGGGATATAAGGCTGCCCGTGGAAGATAGCCACGACAGCTTTGGAAATATCCCAGTAGAGAGTTTCAATTTTTGCTTTCTCCGGTAATTCCAACACACCGAGAGTAAACATCTGATGGGCATCTTCCTTGCGCTCGAGTGCATCATGAAAAGCTTCCAGTTTGTTTAATTTCTCAAGATTTTCGCGGATCTCGAGCATTTCTTTCACCAACCGATGTTCATCTGGGCCGTATTGAAATTCGATTTCCTGACGAGCTTTATCGATGGAACCGAAGACTTCGACAACAAGGACTGAGTGGTGAGCGACGAGAGCGCGGCCGGATTCGCTAACGATGTCCGGATGTGGCACCCCCTCGGCGTTGCAGACATCAGCGATGTAATAGACAATGTCGTTGGTGTATTCTTGGAGTGTATAATTGGTTGAACTATCGAAGGCACTTCGTGACCCATCGTAGTCAACACCGAGTCCTCCTCCGACGTCCAAGAACTCGATAGGAAATCCCATCTTATGCAGTTTAGCATAAAAGCGAGAAGCCTCTTGAACCGCCTTTTTGACGGTGAGGATGTCTGGCACTTGGGAGCCAATATGAAAATGGAGAAGTTTAAAGCTGTGGGTGAGTTTTTTGGCGCGGAGTATTTCTGCGGCAGCGAGGAGTTCAGCTGTGCTGAGTCCGAACTTGGCATTTTCGCCACCGCTCTCTGCCCACTTACCTGCACCTTTGCTGAGTAATCGAGCCCGGATACCGATCATCGGTTCGATTCCAATAACTTTAGAAACGGAGATGATGTGTCGAAGTTCTTCTAGCTTCTCGACCACCATGATCACTTTTTTGCCGAGTTTAATGCCTTGGAGGGCGAGTTTGACAAAGGCGGCGTCCTTGTATCCGTTGCAGATGATCAGTCCGCCAGGTTGGTCTTGAAGTGCCATCCCAGCGTAAAGCTCCGGCTTTGAGCCAACCTCGAGTCCGAAGTTGAAGGCTTTGCCAGCGTCGAGAATTTCCTCAACGACTTCCCGCAGTTGATTGACCTTAATTGGGAAAACACCCCGATAGTTGCCCTTGTAAGCGAACTCAACGATGGAACTACGAAAAGCGAGATTCAAGTGAGCGACGCGGTCGCGTAGAATATCTTGAAAACGAATGAGAAGGGGAAACTTCAAATTCCGACCGCGCGCCTCTTCAATAATATCAGCGATTTCCACGGCAGCACCTTTCTCTCTCAGAGGCGTGGCAATAACATTGCCGGCGGCATTAATATCAAAATACCCCGCGCCCCAACGGTCGATGTTGTAAAGGGTGCGAGCGGCAGGGATATCCCAAGGCGCAGATGCGGCCGGTGGGGGAGTTTCGGCAGAATGGAAGTCGCTCATTTTTTCGGAACAGAGGCGCGAACTGTATGAGGGATGGAACGGGATTCAAGCGGCAGGTTATAAAAGTTAATCACACTGACACGGAACCCGATTGGCTCACGGGCCTTTTAGCAGTAGGCTGAAGGGGTCATGCGACTTCTGATTGCCATTACCGGAGCCAGTGGATCGATCTACGCTCAACGTTTACTCGAGCAAATTGATCCCAATCAGCATGAGGTTCATGTCATGTTAAGCCAGTATGCCCCGCAAGTTTTAGCCGAAGAATTACCGGAAGGCTTACATTTGAAGAAGGGAGTGATCCAACACAGCCATCGATCAATGAACCTCCCCTTTGCAAGTGGATCGAATCCACCGGATGTCATGGTGGTGATTCCTTGCAGTTTAGGCACCTTGGGACGGATTGCCCACGGTTTAAGCTCTGATTCCTTGTTGCGCTGTGCCGATGTCGTCTTGAAGGAGCGTCGTAAGTTAATTCTTGTTCCACGCGAGACTCCCTTGTCGTTGATTCACATTAAAAACTTTGAGTTACTGCTGTTGGCTGGGGCCATTTTACTTCCGGCCAATCCTCATTATTACTTCCGACCCACCACTGTTGAAGCCGTCGCCGATACGGTGGTCTCTCGGGTACTCGATCAAATGGGGATTGAGCATAACTTGGGTAACCGATGGCGCGATGAACCGGAATGAGCTGCCCACGCCTTGCTTCTGTAGGTTTTCTTAGGTCAAGGTTGAACCGCGTCCATTGAACCCTGAGTCTTCCCTTTACCTGACATGTTTCGCCTTCTCCAACGTTGGGCTTCGTTTGTGACTTTTAGCCACACGATCTTTGCGCTGCCCTTTGCTTTGGCCTCGATGATGCTTGCTGCGCGGGACAGTCGGGGTTGGCCAGGTTGGCGGATTTTTCTCCTTATCCTTATTGCAATGGGCGGAGGTCGCACCTGTGCTATGGCATTTAACCGGATAGTGGATCGTCGCTTCGATGCCTTGAACCCGAGGACTGCGCGGCGCCATTTACCGACTGGGCAGATTTCCCTAAGTAGTGCGATCGTACTGTGTCTTCTGAGTGGAGCAGCCTTGGTTGTTGCCAGTTGGAGTCTGAATCCCTTGTGTTTTGCTTTATCGCCGGTTGCGCTCTTTTTTGTCTGTTTTTATTCACTCACCAAACGCTTCACTGATTTTACCCATGTCTGGCTGGGAATCGCCTTGGCGATTGCACCGGTGGGAGCTTGGCTAGCCGTGAAGGGGGAGGTGGATTTTTTACCTTATCTCAACGGGAAGCTTCAACTTTCCCGCAGTGCATTTGTTCCGATGGTACTGTCTATTGCAGTAATGCTTTGGCTTTTCGGGTTCGACATTATTTATGCGACCCAAGATTACGAGTTCGACCGGCTGAATAAGCTGCATTCCCTTGCGGTGCGTTGGGGCCCAAAGAATGCGCTGGGCGTTGCTTTTATTGCCCACCTCGTGCTCTGGGGAGTGCTGGCTCTATTCGGTGCTTTATGCGCTTTTCGCCTCGCGTACTGGCTAGGGTTAATGGTTATTGGGCTTCTCTTATTTCTAGAGCATTTATTTGCCCGAAAACGCGATTCTCGCTCGGTTAATCTCGCTTTCTTTAAGTTGAATGGGGTGATTAGCCTGCTGTTTATTGGGATCGTCGCGGTCGAGGTTGTTTTTCCTTGGTTCCGCCTGCGTTGGACAGAAGGAATGCCGGCGTTCTGATTCTAATTTACTTTCAAGATAAACTTTATTTTGGCCGTTATTCTTTGACCTTAATTCGGATCTGCCATTTGACGAGTTATGCCTTTCCCCCTTAGGGCCTGCCAACTGGGCGCGTCGGTTCAAACAGTGTCACCGACTCTGTGCGTTCTCAAAACAGCAACAGGCACCGGGTGACGTCTGAGGCGAAGTCTTCGCTTGGAATCGCTTGCTAAAGCCGCCCAACCCAAAGCGCTGTACTTTGTAAACTTTGTGCACCGTTGCTGGTCATCGGGGACAAGTCAGTAGTAAACTATCCAGATGATTGTCCTTCGCCTTCTCCATACACGATATCGGGTCAACGATTTGGAGACATCGGTCGCCTTTTATAAGTCGGTTCTTGGACTGGAAGAAGTCCGGCGCCATAGTTCTCCAAGGGGGTCTCAATTGGTTTTTCTAAAGGCACCGCAGAGCGAGGAAACCATTGAACTCTGTCAGTATTCCGCCGCGGGACCAGTCTTGGTGCAGGCGGATCTGACCCATGTAGCCTTTGAGGTCACTAGTTTGGCCGAGTTGGGTGAGCATTTGGCTCGGCTAGGGTTACAGTATAGCGATGGCCCCACCTACAAGACCAGTGGATCGGGAGGATTCGCTTTTATTGATGCGCCAGAGGGGTATGAGATCGAACTGATTGAACGGTCGACGACGGCGACGACGGCGGGTGCCACCTACTAATCTTTTTTTCGAATTAGAACGAAGATAAGAACGACGATGGATTTTGTTGCGCGCCAATTTCGTTTTGAGTTTCCGAGGGTCCCAGTGGTGATGGGTATTCTCAACGTAACTCCTGATTCGTTTTCCGATGGGGGGCAGTTTTTGGATGTCGAACGAGCCGTTGCGCGAGCGGAAGAAATGGTAGCTGAAGGAGCGGAATTGATTGATGTGGGAGGAGAATCGACTCGGCCTGGGGCAGTACCTCTAAGTGAATCAGAAGAGCTGCGTCGAGTTCTTCCTGTGGTTCGCCGATTGTGTTCGCGAATCGCTGTCGCTGTCTCGGTGGATACACGAAAAGCAGCGGTGGCGCGTGCGGTGCTTGATGCGGGGGCGTCGATGATCAATGATATCGAAGCAACCCGATTGAATCCTGAGATGTGGCGTGTAGTGGCTGAATTTGGGGCGGGATACTGTGCGATGCACATGCAAGGAACACCGGAAACGATGCAGATCAATCCGGTGTATGAGGATGTAGTCTCGGAGATAGGGTCGTTTTTTGAGGATCGACTGGATCGACTGAGTGAGGTGGGGGTGAGGAGTGAACGAGTGTTGCTTGATCCGGGAATTGGCTTTGGCAAAACTTTGGAACAGACGCTGGCGTTGTTGCGGGGGATTCCTCAATTCTCTCGATCTGGGCGGCCGATTTTGTTGGGTATTTCGCGAAAATCATTCATGGGAAAAGCACTGGGAATTAAATTGGAAAATCGGCTTCCCGCTACGTTGGCTTGTTCCCTATGGGCGGCAGCCCGGGGCGTTAGCTTCTTTCGGACTCACGATGTGGCTGCAACCGTTCAGGCCTTGCGCCTGCACGCTTTGTTGGGAGATCAGCTGCGGTGAGTTGGTTTATGGCAATTCCTGCGGCCGCTTGGCGGCCTGTTGTGGAAATCACCCTTTTGGCTGTCGGCATTTACTATGCTTACCGTTTTCTCAAAGGGACTCGTGGGCAGGCTGTCGTGACAGGCTTCGTCGTCGTTTTGTTAGTGCTGACCCTCACAGTTCGGCTTTTGCGATTGGATGTTCTTAATGCCTTGCTGAATCTGATTCTACCTTTTTTAGCCTTAGCCATCGTCGTGGTTTTTCAACCGGAAATTCGCCGGTTGCTCGCCGAGGTGGGTAATCTCTCGATTTTTACTAATTCACAGGAACAGCGCGAGAATTTGGAAGTGATTGTCGAAGCCGTGGGGCGATTGGCTCCGACGCCTGTCGGTGCTCTGATTGCTATTGAACAAAGTATTTCTATTCAAGAAACGATCGAGTCGGGTATTTCGGTTGATTGTGAGGCAACCCCAGAAATGATTGAAACCATCTTTTTCCCAAATAATGCCATCCATGATGGTGCCGTTATCATTAAAGGAGATCGTATTTTGCGAGCAGGGGTGATCTTTCCGCTGACGCAGCGGTCAGATTTGCCCAAGTCGTTGGGGACACGCCATCGAGCGGCGATTGGATTAACCGAAGAAACCGATGCCGTTGTCGTGGTGGTCTCTGAGGAAAGCGGCGCTGTCTCGATTGCGCATAAGGGTCAGTTGACTCGGAATGTGTCCATTGAGCAGTTGCGCGCCTTTTTGACCGGGGTTTTGGTCCGACGATCGCAACCGCGTAATGCCATGAGTTTCCTTCGCCGTTGGGTGAGTGAGCCATCTCGAAACGCCTCCAAGGCAGATTGATTCATGAGTTTCGCTTCCTTTATTTCAGAAAATCGCTGGCAAAAGAGTGCGGCCCTTTTGCTGGCAGCGTTGATTTGGTTGACGGTGAATGCAGAGTTGAGCCGTGGGGGTGCCCCCTCGCGAACGCGCCTCTTTTTAAATATTCCAGTGGGGCAATTGGATTCTAGTGGGACCGGTACAAATCGTTTTCGGGTGAGTCCAACCGTGGTAAATGTCAAAGTGGAGGGGCGACCGGAGACACTTCAGTTGTTGCGACCGGATGAATTGGAGGTTTATGTAACTGTTTCGAGTGGGGAAGCTCGCGCCCAATTTTTAGGGAGAGTCCAAGTCCGGGCGCCGGGAGTTCGTTCCGCAGAGGCGATTCCAGAAGAGGTGCAAGTGGAGAGGGTGCCCTAGAAAACAGTGGGTGTTTTTGGAGTTCAGCCCGTCTTTATGGGAAGGGGCTTCGCCGATCAAACCCACGCGCTGAAGTGAGCCCCATGTTGTTGATTCTGTACCGTTGCAAAATAACCGGTTCTCTTGTTTAAATTCGGTCCCATTCCCGTGACACCGTTTTTTCAATCGAGATTAGGCCGAACGTTACTGCTTTGCTTCGCGGCCATCGTGCTGTCTTCTGCGACGATCGCCGATTCCAAAGCCCGCGAAGCGCTCGGAATTCTGCGGGCGGAATGTTTCTCCTGTCATGGCGAGAAGCAGAAGGGCGGGTTTAGTTTAAAGACACGGGATCTCTTAATAAAAGGAGGAGATGAAGGAGTCGTCGTGGTGGCAGGCAAACCCGAGGCGAGTCGTCTTCTTAGCCTTCTGGAACCCGGTGCTGATCCGCATATGCCTCCGAAGAAGCAACTGGAGCCATCGCAAATCCGTGCGGTGCGGCATTGGATTCGTGCCGGAGTCCCTTGGGAGGCTTCTGCATTGGATGGAGATGCGGTGAAGCTGGAAGCAGTACGGTTGCAGGCGCTCCCTCCCTCCTATGGCCCAGTATTGGCCGTGGTCCTGTCGCCTGATGGAACTCGTTTGGCTGTGGGTCGTGGCAGGACTTTGATTTTACATGATCTGTCGAAGCCCACCTTTCCAATTCTCGCCCAAGTGACCGCGCAAGAGGATGCGATTCAATCTTTGGCGTGGAGTCCTGAAGGGCGGATGATCGTTTCCGGTAGCTTTCGCTCTGTAGTCTTTTGGGATGGAGAAACCCTTCGACGAGATGGTGCAATGACCAACGGACTTTCGGGACGCATCACTGCACTGGAGTTTGCGCCTGCCGGGGGAGTATTGGCTTTGGCCGATGGAGGTGAGGGACGAGGAGGGCAGGTGAGGTTTGTCGATGTGGCAGGACGACGAGTGACAGCCTCTTGGCGAGTTCATTCTGATACCGTGTTTGACCTAGAATACAGCCGTGATGGGACTCGACTATTGACTGCCGGAGGCGATCAGTTGGTCAAGGTCTGGGAGGTGGCAACCGGACAGGCGCTTGCGGTGTTAGAAGGTCACACGGCGCAAGTGTTGTCGGCTGTGTTTAATACCAACGCGACACAAGTCCTCAGCGGCGGTGCGGATCGGCAATTGAAGGTTTGGAATGTGGCTACCCGCGAGAAGATCGCTCAATTGGGAAGTCCTGCGACGAGCGTGTCTTCGGTGGCTTGGCCTGGAGCGGGATTACGCCTCTATTCGGCAACCGAAGGCGGAGAGGTTTTTCAGTATTCCCAATTAAAGTCCCATAGTGGGGAACAAAGTTCGGGAACTGCAGAGGAGCGACGTTTAGCCGAAGGGGGCGAGGCGGCTTATTGTCTGGCTGTTTCGGCGGATGGAGGGAAGGTTTGTGCTGGATTTTATGACGGCTCAGTCAGGATTTGGGACGGGGACAATAAATTGATCGCGACGCTGGTTGACGCATCGCCGAAAACAGCGGTGGTGGAGACTCAAGTTCCGAGTTCAATCCGCAGTAAGTCCCCAAAGGCGGGAGCAAAAGTAGCCTCACTTCCCCTCCATAGGGAGGGAACTCGTCCAGCCAGTTTTAAGGCATCAACAGTGGTTAAATTATCTGCAGAGCCGGCGCGTTTGCATTTATCCCAAGGAGCAACAAGACAGGGAGTTTTAATAACCGCTCAGACGTCAGATGGGTTTGAGCTCGATGTCACGGAAACCGCCGTTTTCCGAGTGGAACGGGGTGCCCCGGTGCGCTTGGGTGAACAGGGGGAGATTGTGGCGGTCACTTCGGGGAAAGGGCTTTTGACGGTGCGTTTAGGTCGGCACGAGGTAGTCATCCCTGTGGAGGTATCCGGAGAGGGCGAGTTGGTATCTAATCAATCGGGATTTGTCCGAGACATCCTCCCTGTTTTAAGCCAAGCCGGTTGCTCTGCTGGAAGTTGCCATGCCAAACCTGAGGGGCAAAATGGATTTAAACTCTCGGTGTTTTCCTATGACCCAAGGGCCGATTACGGGGAAATCGTCAAGGAGGCCCGAGGGCGCCGGGTGTTTCCATCGGCGCCCGATGCAAGTCTACTTTTACGAAAGCCCCTAGGGCGAGTGGCGCATGAGGGGGGGCAGCGATTTAAGGAGGGATCTGAACCTCACCGAGTGCTGTCGGATTGGATCCGGCAAGGAATGCCCTTTGCGCTCACAAATGAGCCAATCTTGCTCGGAATTACTGTTTGGCCGGCGCAACGGCGGTACCGTAAAGGAGCGGTCCAAAAGTTGTTAGTCGTGGCGCGGTATTCGGACGGGAGCCAACGGGATGTGACCCGTTTGGCCGCGTTTGATTCTAACGAACGGGAGATAGCTGTGGTAGATAGTCAGGCACGGATTCAAGTGGGGCAATTAACGGGTCAAGGGGCGGTGGTAGCACGGTATATGGGATTTGTGGGGGATTCACGGATCGTGGTCCCAGCCGAGACACGATTCCCTACCGAGAGTTATGCGGTATTGCCAACCCACAATTTTATCGATAAGTTATCCTATACGCGTTTTCAGGAACTAGGGATATTACCCTCAGATCTTTGCACGGACACGGAGTTTTTACGTCGATCGAAACTCGATGCGATAGGGCAGCTACCTACGGCTTTGGAAGTGCGAGAGTTTTTGGCGAATACAGACCTGAACAAACGCGCCAAGTGGATTGATCGCGTATTAGAAAAATCGGCTTATGCGGATCATTGGGCGAATCGGTGGGCTGATTTACTCCGACCCAATCCGGATCGTGTGGGGGTAAAAAGTGTTTACCTACTGGACCATTGGTTGAGGGAACAGTTTCGAAATAATGTGCCGTATGACAGCTTTGTTCGTTCAATTCTGGTAGCTGAAGGGGGGAATCATCGTGATGGACCCGCGGTCATCTATCGAGACCGCCGAGAACCAGTGGAATTGACCACGATGTTTAGCCAGCTTTTCCTAGGAACTCGGTTGGAATGCGCGAAATGTCATCATCATCCAAATGAGAAATGGAGTCAGGATGACTTCTACCGGTTTGCGGCTTATTTTGGGCCTTTAAAGCAAAAAGGTGCAGGGCTTTCTCCGCCTATTTCTGCGGGTATGGAGACCTTTTATTTTACCCCAGGTGGTAGTGTAAAGCATCCGGTCACCGGTCAGATTATGGCCCCGCGTCCACCGGATGGTCCGGAGCTTGTTGCGGGGAGTCAAGATCCTCGGGTGGCCTTGGCCGACTGGCTTACGGCTCCAAAAAATCCATTCTTTGCACGGGCCGCAGTGAACCGAGTTTGGGCTCATTTTTTTGGACGTGGATTGGTCCATCCCGTGGATGATTTTCGGGTCACAAATCCAGGGGTCAATCCAGAGTTACTCGATGCGTTGGCCAGTGATTTTGAGTCGAACCATTATGATCTAAAACACCTCATTCGAACTGTTTTAGGTTCCCGACTTTATCAACTTAGTTCGACAGCGAATTCTTCGAACGTGGCTGATACACGGAATTTTTCTCGTTCCTACCGTCGGCGACTACCGGCGGAAGTTTTAGCGGATGCGGTGAGTGGGGTCACCGGTGTGGTGGATACCTTTGCTGCTGTCCCGACGGGAGGGAGCGCCAACCAAGTTTGGAGTTATAAGATTCAATCACATTTTCTCGATGCGTTTGGACGTCCGAATTCCAGTAGTGATTGTCCCTGCGAGCGTGAATTGCAATTGAGTGTGGTTCAGTCGTTGCACCTGATGAATTCAACTCAAATTCAAGGTAAACTAGCGCATGCAGAGGGTTGGGTGCGGCAGATTGCCAAGAGTGACCGACCTCCAGTCACTTTGATTGAAGAAGTGTATTTGGCTGCACTGAATCGTCCACCTACCAAATCTGAGCAGGTTCGAGCCAGTGCGGTTTATAGTGCAGCGGGTGCGACTCGCCAGACTGCAACCGAGGACATTCTCTGGGCACTTCTCAATTCACCTGAATTTATTTTTAACCATTGAGAGAAGTCCACTGAGAAATGGAGTCGTGAGGAAATTTGCGATTTAATTTTAATGCTGCTTTTTTAATTTTACCAATGCCCTCGATACACCGCTATCTGACCCTGTTATTTCTTGTCTTCCCGTGGGTGCTACGAGGTGCTGACCGCCCGCAGTTTGGGGATGCTTGGTCGAGGAACATGACCTCAGCGGAGCGAGGACTTTCGGCGACCTTTAACCCGACGAATCAAGCCGGCATACGCTGGTCGGTGCCCTTGGGAGCATCGGGTACCGAGTCCCATTCGACCCCAGTTATTGCAAACGGGCGTGTTTATATCGGCACAAATAATGAACTACCCCGCGATCCTCGCCGGACGGGTGATCGGGGTGTTTTGCTGTGTCTTTCGGAGAAAACAGGAGAACTGGAGTGGCAACTTGTGGTCCCGAAGCGGGAGCAGGATATTTATCATGATTGGCCCAAAAGCGGGATTAGTTCACCGGTGACTGTGGAGGGGAACCGAGCCTATTTGGTCGATAATCGAGGGGTTGTTTTGTGTCTGGATGTGCGAGGGTTGGTGAATGGTAATCAAGGCGAGACCGGTGAATCAGCTTATTATACACCGAAAAACACCAACGGAATTCCGGTAGGAGAAGCCCTTTGTTTGGGAGCGTTAGATGCCGATATTTTGTGGTCCTTTGATCTGACGCGTGAGTGCCAAATTTGGTCCCACGATGCGGCCCATAGTTCGGTGCTAATTCAGGGGGACTACTTGTATTTAAATACGGGCAACGGGGTGGATAGCACCCATCGGTTAATACATCGTCCGGAAGCGCCGAGTCTGGTAGTGCTCGACAAGCGCACTGGGCGTTGGGTGGCGCACGATGGATTAAGAATTGGTCCTCGAATTTTTCATTGTACTTGGTCCTCGCCTTCTCTCGGACGAGTTGGGGGGCGATCGACCGTCCTGTTTGCGGGGGGTGATGGAGTTCTCTATGGATTTGAGCCGTATAAAGCGTCAAGAAGCGGAGTGAGCCTCTTAGAAAACCCTTGGCGCTTTGACTGTGATCCGGAGGGTCCTAAGAGTTCAGTGGGTAGTTATTTAAATAATCGCCGAGAGGGGCCGAGTAATATTTATGGTATGCCGGTGGTGACTGGCGGAAGAATCTATGTGGCGGGCGGTGGCGACTGGTTTTGGGGCAAGAACGAAGCGTGGATAAAGTGCATTGACACACGTGGCAGCGGGGATCGAACCCGGACAAATCTCCTTTGGACCTATGCCTTAGGACGTCACACGATGAGTACACCGGCGGTGGCCAACGGGTTAGTTTTTGCGGCTGATTCCATGCGCACAATCCATTGTGTGGATGCAGCGACTGGGGCGGGGTTGTGGAGTCACGAACTGGATGGAGAGGTTTGGGCGTCAGCGTTAGTGGCCGACGGAAAAGTCTATATTGGGACTCGGCGCGGAGGGTTTTGGACCTTTGCATTAGGTCGTCAGAAAAAGGTGTTAGGAATGGTACAACTTGGTTCGCCTATTAGTGCCACTGCAGTGGCGGCCAACGGGGTTTTGTACGTGGGAACGGGCACCCGACTTTACGCTGTTGGAAAGTGACCGAGGTGGTCGAAAGCGAAGTTTTTGTGAAGGAACGGACGTTTTCTTCTGGGCTCAATTTACAACGAACCGGATAGGTTGGGTACATGGCAAGCGACAGGATTATCCAAGGGCAAGAATTTAAAGCCTTGGATGTCGATCCCGATTCTCATTCGCTCAGAGCCCTAGCTTGATGCAGCCTTGGCGTGAAATTCTCTCAAATCTGATTCCCCTTTCTTACCCAAAGAGGTGGGTGGGCGCCACTCGCCCATAGTTAGCCATTCACGAATTCTGGCACTCTCTGGAAAACCTAATCCTGAGATATGCCTCCCATTCAATTCGACGGTGCTTGGAAATCTACTTTGGAAGAATTTTTTGAACCTTTCATGGACCTCTGCTTTCCTTCGATTGCCAAAACGATCGATTGATCAAAACCCATTGAGTGGCTTGATACAGAACTCCAAAAAATCACTCACAACGCCGATCAAGGCCTTCAGCGTGTCGATAAATTAGTCAAAGCAGCCTTCAAAGATCGGGGCCAAAGCGGATTCTTGATACATCTCGAAATTCAGAATCAAAAGGAAGATAAGTTCGAAAATCGTATCTACTTTTACAACTATCGTATTCGTGTGCGGTATGAGGAAAACGTCTTCAGTCTTGTCGTCTACGGCGACACCGATCCCGACTGGCAACCTTCCAAGTACAAAGAAGTCCGCTGCAACAAAAACAAAAGCACCTTTGAATTTGCCACAGTAAAACTTTCCAATCTAGGGCGCCGACTCACCGTCGCACGCAACAAGGGGAACCCTGTGGCCTGGGTGATTGACGCCCACTTAGCGGCACAAAAGACAATAAACAATCTCCTCGAGCGTTATCAGCTTAAACGCGAAATTATCCGGGACCTTTTTCAACGCGGAATGCCTGTCGGAAAAGTCAGCAAAATCCTCGGCTTAATTGACTGGCTGTTGATCTTACCTGAAGATCTGAAAAACCAACTCGACATCGAACTCCAAGCCCAACAAAAAACAAATACAATGATTCCCATCAGCAGATTTGAACTCGCCGTCCTTGAACAAGGCATTGAGAAAGGCCGTCAAGAGGGACGCCAAGAAGGAAACCGAAAAAAAGCTCAAGAAGACGTCTTAGATGTTCTAGAAACTCGATTTGGAGAGGTCTCTGACCGAGTGCGGGAACAGGTTCAATCTCTCACCGACGCGATCGAATTGAAGCGACTCTTGCGTCGAGCGATCTTGGTCTCCGATCTCAATTCCTTCAGTGCAGAACTTGTCGTGATTGTAGGTTGACTCTTCAGTTAGAGGGTGGGTGTGCAGGCTGAGGCTGTGGTTCGATTAACCCAATGGTAATTTCAGGCTGGGAGCTCCCTGAGTGGTTACAAAAGGGAAACTGATCCCATTGGTTACCTTGCTTCCTTTGCAACTTTTGTGTTAGTGTCTTGTTCGTCATGCCTACCGTTCAGGTTCCACTGGGGAACCGTTCTTACGAAATTCAAGTTGGAAACCGTCTGATTGCTACTCTCGGCGAACGTTGCCGACGGCTTAAGATAGGTACCCGCTGTGCGATTATCACCGACACGCACGTCGCCGCTAAGTACGGGGACGGGGCGATTAAGGCGTTAAAAATTGCAGGGTTTACACCCACTTTGATCGCCGTTGAGCCTGGGGAGAGTTCGAAGTCTTTGGCGACTGTAGGTAAATGTTTTGATTTGTTGGCGGCGCATCGGATTGAACGTAAATCGTTCATTGTTGCCCTCGGTGGCGGTGTAGTGGGAGATTTAGCTGGGTTTATAGCTGCCACGTATCTTAGGGGTATCGCTTTTGTTCAAGTGCCCACCACACTTCTATCGCAGGTGGATAGTTCGGTGGGGGGTAAAGTTGGGGTGAATTTGAAGGCCGGAAAAAACTTGGTGGGTGCCTTTCACCAACCGCGTTTGGTCCTTTGCGATTTAGATGCCTTGGTGTCACTCCCAGATCGAGATTTCAAATCTGGCCTAGGGGAGATCGTGAAGTATGGGATTATTCATGACGCCGCTCTTTTTCAACGCTTGGAAAAACAAATGGAACCGATCTTAGCCAGACAGTCGACCGCACTGTCGAGTTTGGTCGCTCGGTGTTGCGCCATTAAGGCCGAAATTGTGGCCCTAGACGAGAACGACACCGGAGCGAGGGCTGCGCTCAACTTCGGTCACACTGTCGGTCACGCCATTGAGAATTCGATTGGGTACGGCAAGCTGCTACACGGTGAAGCGATTAGTATCGGTCATGTTGCCGCTGCCCATTTGTCGGCACGTCGACTCGGCTTTCCCGCTGCTGATGTTCAACGCATTAAAGCATTGCTCCAGCAAGCGGGTTTGCCGGTATCTCTCAAACTAACCGCCGATAAGCGGGATCGCCTTTTCGCAGCGATGCGTTTGGATAAGAAAGTAAATGCAGGCGAGATTCATTTTGTACTCGCCGAATCTCTCGGCAAGGTGGTTTGGGGACAACGAGTTCCTGACGCTGAAGTGAATTGGGCACTCGATCAGATTAAAGAGTGATACGGCGCTTCGCCGCTCGAAGATCCGGGTTCAGTCATCATTCTTAGTTTGGTGCAAAAACCTCTGGCAGTTCAATTAACCCAAGCCTCTTCGTGGGCTAAAGGGTTCCTTAGTCGGATCCCAATTCCTCAATTAATATTTAAATTCAGTGCACTTTCAGTGCAGTAAATGAGCTTTGAGGAAAAGTAGAGTGCTGAGGAATTGAAAGTCGACGTTTCGCTTTTTAGCGAAGCCGTGGCCTTCGTCTTTTGCCATTAGATACCAGCAGATTCCGCCTTTTTCCCGGACCGCTTTCACCATTTGTTCGGCTTCACTGAGGGGAACACGCGGATCATTCTTGCCTTGAACAACAAACAGCGGGGCTCGAATTTTTGAAACATTATTTAAAGGCGAAATCTTTTCTAGATGAGCTCGCATTTTGGGATCGCGTTCGTCCCCATACTCGACACGTCGTAAATCTCGACGGTAATCCTGCGTGTGGGTCAAAAATGTGACAAAGTTAGAGATGCCCACAATGTCGACCCCAGATTTTAATCGCTCGCCGTGCATGACCAGAGAGGCCAGCGTCATATAGCCGCCGTAACTCCCTCCCATTACCGCGACACGGGCAGCACCGTGCATTCACGAGTTGACGGTAAGAATCAGTTCCAGAGGAGGTGATCGTCCTTGTTTTTGACCAGGACGCAGAGTTGAAGGAGATGGGTAAGGCCGGGGCGGGTCCAGAACTGACCACTGCCCCGGAGACGGCACTGAAACTGTTTGCCCAAGGACTCCCCCGCCCCGCTGCCCATCGGGGCCCCAGCCTTCTCCATTCTGCGGTAATGGAGGTGGTCCTCATGATCTTTGAAGTAGCTGACTTCGCGGGTGATGGCTACTTGATCCTGGGTGCTCCTCGAAGTGGGTGTGGCTGGGTTCAGCAGTTCC
>SIAZ01000054.1 GCA_009695405.1 Pedosphaera sp.
ACGGCATATTCCCGCGCGATCTGCGCCACCGTCTTGATGCCCAGCAGCGCCTCCATCCCCACCTTCGCTTTGAACGCTGAACTGTGTCTTTTCCGTTTGGTTTTGGTTTTCATTGGTCTGATCATTTTGTCGTTGATCAAACCCGCAAAGCCATAACTTAACCGCTGGTCCAGTTTTCGGGGTCCACCTCAAACAACCCTTCCACCATCCCCATTCATAGTCTTTTTAAGGGATTGCTCATTACGTCGACATTCCCATTTTCCGGAAGTTTGAACAACTTTACTGTCCCGCCAATTTTTAATTATCATTGCGTAGGCCCTCTTGGTTCTCAGGAGGACAGCTCCCTAAAAGGTCTCATTTTTGAAAGCAACGGAGTACAACCCGTCGATAGGTCTGAGATTATTCTAACCTTTGGCTGGAAACCGATCGATTCCGGTTCCACGTTATGCCTGTGGAAATGCACGAACGCTCGCCCTCTGAAGCCGCCTCAGAAAACAGAATCCCACCGCCACTTCCTTCGTCTCAACCGCGACATTCCTTCGATACATCACCCTCAACCGCCGGAGGTCGTTCGAAATCTTGGTTCATTACCTTTGGTTCAATGGGGCTGAGCATTGCCTACTACGCTATGAACTGGGATTGGAAATTTGCGACTGGATTTGTTTTTCTCATTCTTATCCATGAATTAGGCCACCTTGTTGCCGCTCAGCGTTTCGGTCTGAGAACTGGTCCTCCTGTTTTCATACCGATGATGGGGGCCTTTATCTCCCTTAAAGACCGTGCTCCCAATGCTTGGGTTGAAGCCATTATTGGGATTGGTGGCCCACTCTTTGGCACATTTGCTGCCGGTGTTTGTTTTATCTTACGCAGCGATGCCTCTGATCCTTTCTGGGGGCAGTTGGCATTTTATGGATTTCTTCTCAACCTTTTCAATCTTGCGCCGGTCGGTTTTCTTGATGGTGGACGTATCGTAACGGCGATCTCACCTTGGTTGTGGATTCTCGGTTATCTACTGATGCTCCTCTATACTCTCTTTTCTTGGCAATCCTCAGACAGATTTCCGAGCATTCCATTTCTCGTTCTACTTATGGGGATTCCCCGCCTCTTCTCTCTCTTTAAACATCGATCTCCCTCTGATCAACGCTACTACGATCTGGAACCTAGCCAACGACTTTCAATGAGCCTCGCTTATTTTGGACTTATCGTTGTACTCCTTCTCGGTTTACTCGCCTCAAAAACTCCCTAGTGAACGACATCAGCCCCATCACCCCAAAGACAGCCTCACCCCTGCAATCTCTACCACACACGCGGTCCTGCTTTGTCTGCGGCGAATCCAATCCCGTCGGGCTCAAACTTGACTTACAGTCTAACGGAACCAAGGTGGAAACGACGGTCTGCTTCCGTCCTGAACACTCTGGATTTAGCGGGGTTGTCCATGGTGGCCTAATCACTACAGTCCTCGATGAAGCGATGGCTTGGACGATCGGCGTCAGAACTCGCTCCTTCGCTTTTGCAGCGGAACTGAACATCCGCTTCCTTCGCCCTGTGGCACCTGGGCAACATCTCACACTTCGGGCTAAGTTGGTCGAAAACCGCCGAGGCCGCCTCTTTCTCACCCACGCCATTCTGTCCACTGCTGACGGCACAATCGCCGCCGAAGGGACAGGGAAATTCCTTCCGATCCCAGCAGCTCGTTATCCCTCTCTTTTGGCCGACTTCATCAGTGATCCGTCTCCTTGGATTGGGCCACTTACTTCAGAAGGCTCTAATCCGAGTTAAAGCAGTCACCGCCGAATTCTTTTGACACTGTCTGCGACGATCTCCGCCACGTGTCGTACCTGATCGAAGTTGTTTTCTCGCCCAAGAGAAAAACGAATCAGCGCATTGGCCTCGGAATCGGGTACTCCCATCGCCTTCAGAACATGACTTGGCTCGACGGATCCAGCGGTACAGGCCGAACCACTGGAAGCACAAACGCCCTCCAAATCTAAATTCGCCAGAAGGGCAATGCTATCTGTTCCTAGAACGGTGAAGGAAAGGGTATTGGACAACCTTTTAGACGAGTCGCCGCGAATCACAACTCCAGAAATCTGCACTAACCGATCAGCTAACCAAGTCGTCCATTCCCTAAGAGAGGCTTCTGGGAAGGCCGGTTGAACAACGCATCGTTCAAACGCTTCAACCAACCCAACGATCGCCGCGATATTTTCGGTTCCACCGCGTCGCTCGTTCTCCTGAGCTCCACCGTGCTGAATCGGATGAGGCAGAAGCGGTGAACGGATAAAAAGAGCCCCAGTTCCCCTAGGTCCGTGAAATTTATGAGCACACACCGAAACTAAATCCGCTTCGAACTGATGAATGTCGCGAAAAGAGACTTTGCCGAAAGCTTGAACCGCGTCGCAATGAAAGAGCACCCCGCGTTCTCGGCAAAGGGATCCGATCTCCGCTACAGGTTGCAAGGTTCCCACTTCATTATTAGCGGCCATCACCGAGACGAGAACCGTGTCTGAGCGTAAGGAGGACAGCACCTGCCCAACATCCAGTCGCCCATTAGAATCTACCGGTAAAAAGGTAACATCAAAACCTTCATTCTGTTGGAGATATTGAAAGGCATGCAGCACAGCGTGATGTTCAATCCGGGAAGTGACCAGATGACGACCCTTTGACTTGAGCAATCGGGCTGTTCCTAAAATGGCGAGATTATTAGACTCGGTACCGCCCCCAGTAAAAACAACTTCACTAGGCCGACACGCCCAAGCAGAAGCCATCCGGTACCGAGCTTCGTCTAGTGCCGCACGGGCATGACGACCGATCGAATGAATACTCGATGGATTGCCCCAAAATCCTTGCAGATAAGGATCCATCGCCTGCCGAACTCCGAGGTCCAGAGGTGTGGTCGCATTGTAATCAAAATAGATCGGAGTCATTGGGAAGCGAGGTTCGCTATGTGTTGGAGAGTCCACCGATTGATGCACTGAGTGCAAGGTGTCAGCAATCCTCAGCCTTGCATCTGCATTCAGGAAAGTTTGGACTCAATGAATGACAAAACCTTGGATCCTCGTGCTTTTAGCCTCAGTGCTGATTATTGTGGTCGGAGCAGTGCTGCTGGGGTCGAATCTCGGAAAAGTGATCAAGGCTGGGATTGAAAACCTCGGACCTAAGATGACCCAGGCGACCGTCACCGTGAGCTCTGTCGATCTATCACCCACTTCTGGAAGTGGATCTATTCACGGCTTGGTGATCGGTAACCCTGCCCCCTACAAGGAACCTTTCGCGCTCCGTTTGAGCGAGGTTACCCTTACCATCGACCCTTCCTCTTTAGTCAGCGACAAAATCGTGATCAAGTCCCTGAAGATAATAAACCCAAAGATCACCCTCGAAGGTGGCTTTTCTGACAACAACTTAACGAAACTTTTAGCCAATATGGATACCTTTAGTGGTCCCGTTGATCCCAAGGCAGGGGCTCCAGAAAAAGGAAATCCCACGACGCAAAAAAAACTTCAGGTTGATGAGTTCCTGCTCAGCGGCGCTAAGGTCTCCGTTAAACTAAATATTTTAGGGCTCAGCGCGGTTCGTCCAACGCTCACACTTCCTGATATTCGCCTCGCTCAACTGGGTACGGGCCCCGAAGGCGTTACCCCTATTTCACTCACTCGACAGATCATGGGTGAAATAGTCGCAAAGACAACCAGCGCCATCACCGCTCAGATTGGAGCCCTTGGAAAAAGCGGCCTTGATAAGGCGGCCAATGCACTAAAGGGAGCCACTCAGGGATTAAAGGACGTCTTCAAGAAAAAGTGACCCTGAATTTACTCAGTTCTAAAGATTTTAAAAGAGGGTTGAACGCTTTATTGTGGGCGTGGGCTTTTACGGTTGTTGCCTCACCACCCCTTGCCGAACCTCGCTGGTCACCCGACCAACGGCTTCAGCGCGAACGACTCGCTGCAGTCGATCAATCGGTGAAGGCACTGGCTAAGCGCCGACGTGAAATCAAGCGGACGGATACTCTTCGCGACTTCCGATGCCATTTTCACACCCACGCTGGTGATTCGGCTCATACCGGGGGGACACCTCCGGAGATTCTAGCGGCGGCCAAAACGCTCAAAGTTGACGCTCTTTTTCTATCCGATCATTTTCGTCCACCCCATGATTTTATGGACAGTTGGAGGGGAATGCACGAGGGTGTTCTTTTCATTCCAGGATCGGAGTGCCGCGGCTTTCTTATTAGCCCAGAATCCTCGGTGATCGGTGCAATGACAGAGCCCGTTCCGTCCTTTATCCAGAAGGTCAACCAGGGCGACGGCCTCCTCTTTCTGTCTCACATCGAAGAGCGACCAGATCATTCCATGGAAGGATTAACCGGCTTAGAAATCTACAATCGGCACTACGATGCCAAACGAGATTTCACCGGTATATTAAAGCTGATTCTGCGCCTGACCGACCCAGCTCAACTTACCGAGTTAGCCGATCTTCTCCGTTTATATCCCGACGCCTGTTTGGCCGGACAATGTTTATATCCGGAAGCCTATTTAGAGAAATGGGACACAGCGACAACCCTCGGCACCTTCACCGGCGTAGCGGCAAACGATTGTCATCACAACCAAGTTTTCATCCTTAAAAAAGTCGACGACGACACCGCACTTCTCGGCACAATCGTGGATAAAGATGAAAATATGCGATCGATTAAAGCCCTCTTGCGACCCTCGATTCGCGGGCTACTAAAAGGATATAAACCGGGGGATATCGTGGCCCGACTTGATTTTGATCCCTATGAACATTCCCTCAAAAACGTCGCGACGCATATTCTAGCGACGGCACAGACCGAGGCGGCGCTACGGACGGCAGTGAAAGCAGGGCGAACCTATGTCAGCCACGACTGGATGGCGGACGGCACCGGTTTTGACTTCACTGGGACGGAACTCAAGATGGGAGATGAACAGCCGTGGAGGGCCGGACAAACACTACGAATTCGCACCCCGGTACCAGCCAAGATACGATTATTGAGAAACGGACGAGAAGTCGCCTTAGGAGACGGCTATGAATTTCAATATGACGCTTGGCAGCCGGGTGTATACCGGGCCGAACTCTGGCTGGATATGGGTGGCGAAGTGCGCCCTTGGATTTATTCTAACCCCATCTATCTTCGTCCCCCACGAACGAAGGCTCAATGAGTGCCTCTCTATCCGATTTTACTTCACAAACAAACTAGCAAAACGAGTCGGAACTTGGCTAGGGCATAGGACTGGAGTGAAGTCACCTGAGGGCATCGGAATCCGCCCAGCAGGCAGGTCATTCAAGCGAATGTCGAGAAATCGACCGCTCCGCCGAAGGTGCACACGATTCCAAGCGGAGGCTTTCGCCGTAGGCAAGGCGGGAAGGACGATACGAGAGGGAACACCAGCGACAGCCAGTTCCAAAGGCGGAACCATCTGAGAAGGTTGAGCCTCCCAACGCCAATCAAAAAACAAGTCTTTTGCTCCGCCCGACGGCACGCCGGTGAGTACCGCTGAGGGAACCCCATTTGTACCGCAAAAGAGAGTCCAATCCCGAGCCTGCCAAAGCCCAGCAGGACCTTTGGAAAGAGTCCATCCGCTAAAACTACGACCGTCATAAAGGGAACGCCACGCTTCAGCCTTCGGAGCGCTATCCGAGGCAGTCGCGCCACTGGAAGGAAACTCGCGCACTTTCAAATTACGCCAATCGACCACCCCTCCTTCTGATTCGAGAGCGATGAACCCCTTGCGCCAAGAGCAGTCTTCACCACCGGAAACTTCGGCCCCATTCACCGCCAGTCGGATCACCCCATTCGTGGCCACGATGCGATAGTGATTCCATTCGGGGGTTCCCTTGCTGCGAGATTCACGAGGAAAGCTACGGTCCCCTTTACTTGGCAGAAACGGTTTCATTCGAGAACCATGGATGGGGAAGATATCACCGTGAGTAGTGAACCAATCTGATTTCCCATATCCATGATCAAGCACCTGCACCTCGATGGCCCGGAGGAAAGGTTGCCCGACCGCCGGAAGAGAACCTGCCCAGATAAAAACCCCCGCATTCCCTCCCGACTTAAGATGTCGCCATTCCAGTTCGAGTTCGAAATTTTCAAACTGCCGATCTGTCCGCAGCGCACCGGTGGGAATGCCATCGCAATGGATCATTCCATCAAGAACCTGAAAGGTTTCCGGTGCACAGTTTACATTGACCCAACCATCCAAATTCCGACCATTAAAAAGAGGCCTGAACGGCGGTGGTTCTGCTGCGTGCAATACCGCAATAGAAACGACGACCAACGAAGCAAGGATTTTGCGAAGAGAAGTCACTTTCGAAACATCCCGCGAATTGGCCATGTTGGAAAGGGATGATTCTGACCCACCCTCAAAATAGAGCCAAGTGTCACTCGCCACGGAACCAAATATCGTTTGAACCCAGTCTAGGAAACGGAGGCTCCGATTCCGGACTTTTTGACCATGCAGCTTCCATGGCCTTAAGAGCTGTGAGGTTCCGTGCAACCACAAAAAAGCCACCCTCCCGTTCGGGCCCCGCCTGCTTCCAAGTGGTAATCTTGATCACATGAGTAAAACCGCGTTCATCGCACAAACTCAGTTCAGGGCTGGCATCCCCCTCTTTCGCACCATCCTCAGAGAACAAACGAAGAAGCTTTGGATGATCACGAACCAAAACGCGACTGGTTAAGAGGCCCCCCGACATCGCCCCGGTCTTCTCACCAAAAATTCGTGCTGCCGCTTTATTCAATTCAAGAATACGGCCCTCACGAGTCAGGACAAACACCAAATCTGAAACCGAATCTAGGAGGTCACGAAGACGTGTTCGATTGGATGTTTCGCTGATTGCAAACTGACGCAACCGATGTCGTTGGGCTAGATTTTGCCGAAAAAGGTGCAAGGACCAACAGAGACAAAGTAATCCAAACAAAGGATAAAAACCTCCAATCAAAGTCGCTACATCTTGCCATTCAATCAAGGCCATTTCGATGTTAGCAAGAGGGGCCGATAAAGTCATGACGGGAATCAGAACCGGCAGTACGAGTGTCGACTGCTAAGTCTGAGAAGACATCGGTCAATCCTTGAACAGTCTTGAGTTGAATATTCTCCAAAAAGCAAAATCGGTCGGACAGAGAACCCTCATGCCGACCGGCAGCGCCAGCCCGTCGAGCCTACCCCTTTTTTTCTAGCCCGATGCCACTCGCTCGTTTGGCGACCTTGCGACTGGTCATGACCTTAGAAACCGTACCGGTCTTTAAGTATTGCGATCGGACCGTTTCCAAAATCGCATCGCGGTGGTCATAGAGACGTTTCAAGCGACGAGGTTTCACCCGGGCTGTTACATAGGCGGTGAGCAAGGGCAAGGCAATCGTTGTGTCGGTGTAGCAGACAACTGAGTCCGGCAATTTATCGGGATCCACTTTCCCCCAACTCACCGCCTCGGCTGGGGTTGCTCCGCTCAACCCACCTGTGTCAGGACGAGCATCGGTACACTGAAGAAAATAATCGTGTCCCTTTTCTTTAATACCCATCACCTCCTGAATCTGAGGTTCGGTCTGCAACATAAAGTTTTTAGGACTACCGCCACCAAGAATGAAAACACTGCTGGTGTGCCCAGAACTTTTCGCATGGTAGACAATCCCTGCTGTCTGGTTCACATCCCGATTCACATCAGGAAGCAGTTTCGAACCTCGCATCGCCATTGCAGCCACATTCATACCGATCGAACTGTCGCCTGGGCTACTAGTGAAAATCGGAATCCCACACTCAAAAGCTGTCGCCAAAACAGAACTGTCTCGGACACCCAACTTCTGCTGACGGGCATGGACGTATTTACCGAGTAAATAATGGAACTCATCCGTTCCCATCGTTCGCTGAAATTCCGCTTCTTGAATGACCTCGCGAACAAAGGCATCGGTATCCAATAAGACATTGTAGTCGAAGAGAACGTCGTAAATTCGTATCATCCCTTCCTCATGCAGTTCGACGTCGTCTAGAAATGGCGTCCCACTATGGAGATGCATATCCAGACCGAAATGAAGGTCGTGGTAGAGATTAGCTCCTGTAGAAATAATCCAGTCCACATAGCCACCCTTCATTAAAGGAATCAAACAACTCTTCCCTAGTCCTGCGGGGGTCAAGGCCCCCGTTAAGGACAGCCCAATAAAGCCGTCGTCAGACAACATTTTTTTTGCGAGCAACTGGGCTGCTTCACGCAATCGCCCCCCGTTGTAGGCCAGCATGGACTGGTCAATTAGGTCCGCCGCCGAAATATCCTTACCGATAGCAAAAGGATTGAGGCGGGGATAGGCGGCGAACTTCTTAGAAATCTTGTGGGCAGACGCTTTGCTCATAATGACCGCCGCAGTGTGGTGGGTCGGCCAAAAGGAAAAAGCGAAAAGACGCGCCACCGACAGGATTTCATACCGCAACGGATGATGCTCCAAACCGCCCGCACTGTGCTTCATGTCGCAAGGCATGATCCAAAAGAACCAATGCTGTCATGGCTTCTACCATCGGAACGGCCCGAGGTAATACACAAGGATCGTGACGTCCACGCCCTCGAAGGGTGGTGTTCTGCAGTCGGATATCTACCGTATCTTGCTCATGCATCACCGTAGCTACTGGCTTGAAAGCGACTCGAAAATAGAGGGTCGCTCCGTTGGAAATACCGCCTTGAATCCCGCCAGAACGATTGGTGGTGGTGATCACTTTGCCCTCAACGGCTCGAAAGGCATCATTGTGCTGGCGTCCAGTTAAGAGAATACCCTCAAAGCCAGATCCGATTTCAAACCCCTTGCTGGCTGGAAGCGACATCATTCCCTTTGCTAAGTCGGCTTCCAGACGATCGAAAACAGGGTCCCCCCATCCGGTCGGCACCCCACGAGCCACACCTAGAACAATGCCTCCCACACTATCCCCCTCACCACGACGTTGTTCTACTAACTCAATCATGGCCGGAGTCGCCGCAGCATCTGGGCAGCGTAAAATGTTCGACTCGACTTGATCAAAACTAAAGGTTTCTGGATCGACAATCGCCTTCAAATGTTGAACCTGAGTCACACAGGCTAAAACCTCGATACCCCAACGCGCCCGAAGAATTTTCTTCGCCAATGCCCCCGCGGCAACTCGTCCCACGGTCTCCCGAGCACTTGTTCGACCTCCCCCCGGCCAAGCACGATGTCCGTACTTTGCCTGATAGGTAAAATCAGCGTGACTCGGTCGAAACTTCTCTGACATCTCATTGTAGGCCTCCGACCTAAAATCCTCATTCTTTACCCACATCGAAATCGGAGTGCCCAAGGTCAATCCTTCAAAGGTGCCCGATAATATCTGCACGGTATCCGACTCCTTGCGCGGAGTGGTAATCGAGGATTGTCCGGGTCGACGTCGATCGAGGTCGGGTTGAATATCGGCCTCGGTCAAAGGAAGACGCGGCGGACAACCGTCCACCACCACCCCCACTCCACCCCCATGAGACTCACCCCAGGTTGTGATACGAAAAAGATTCCCAAACGTGTTGCCCATGAGCGGTAGGTAGGATGCGGCCACCGGGAGCGGAGCGAAAGCTGAAACCTAGACTGAAATTAAACCTGTGTGCCTCCAAAAATGACCAATGCCTAAATTAACCCGCCAATTCCAGTGTCCTTATTCTCAATCGAATAAATTGATTTAGTCCGTAAACTCGCTTTCCCACGCCGTTTGCGGCCAAGCCGTCTTGGTATCATAGGCTTGGGGTGCCCCCGGTGAACTACGTCCGCGTTCAATAACTGTTCTTAACGCTTTACCCAACCTCGCCACAACTTCGGGGTGAGTCGACATCAAGTTGGTTGTCTCCGCCGGATCTTTCTCTATGTCGTATAATTGGTAGCGAGGCAACCCATCGACCACTCCTTTGCCAGGTTGTGGAAAACTCCATCCACCCGAGTCGGGAACCATCAACAGCTTCCATTTTCCCTGTCGCACTGCGAAGGACCCATTATTGGAGTGATGAACCAATAACTCCCGTCCTTCGAGCGATTTACGCCCCCCCCGAAGGAGCGACAGCAAACTCACACTATCAACGGCATCAGAATCACTGAGCCGTACCCCCAAGATTTCTGCGCAAGTAGCGAACAAATCCAACTGCCCAACAGTGCTCGAACAACGAGTCCCCGCAGGGACTTGGCCTGGCCAACGAACCAAGAATGGAACACGATGCCCCCCTTCAAAAAGATCTGCTTTATGCCCACGAAACCCCGCACTCGGATCATGTCCCACCTTTTTTAACTCCTCTAAATTTGCTGCGGGCGAACACCCATTGTCAGCGGTGAAAATAACCAAAGTCGTGCGCGACAATCCCAAACGATCAAGTGCCCCCAGTATTTCCCCAATGGACGTATCTACCTGCACAACAAAGTCGCCGTACGGATTCGTTTTTGTCCGACCTTTAAAAGCGGCTGTGGGAATAATTGGTGTGTGTGGAGAGGCCAAGGCTAAATATAAAAAGAAGGGTTTATCATCCTTAGCCGCCGCGCGTTCTTTCAAAAAACCAATGGATTTCTCAATGAAACGCGGGTGAACTTCCTCAAAATGGAAATCGGATCCGACTGGCCCCGCTCGCCACATACGCGGCTTAGGACTATTTGTGACCGTGGACTGAGGAATCGTGGTTGCCCGATTATTATCTAGATAGACGTAAGGCGGCATATCCAGCGAAGCACTAATTCCAAAGAAACGATCAAAGCCCTGCGCCAAAGGGCCACCGCCAAACGGTTTACTAAAATCCACTTCTTCCAGCTTCAAACCCGTCCGCATCCAATCTAATCCCAAATGCCACTTTCCTACCATTGAAGTCACGTACCCCTGCGATTTCAAAAAGGAGGCAACGGTCGTCCGCCCTGGCTCAATCAACGGTCGATCATAACCATGGAGTACACTCGATTTCAGCGACCCGCGCCAAGAATAACGCCCAGTTAGCAATGTATACCGACTGGGGGTGCAAACTCCCGAAGCTGAATGAGCATCGGTAAAGACGCGCCCTTCTGCGGCCAAACGATCAATATTGGGGGTCTTCCAAGCACTCTTTGGATTCAAGCTAGAGACATCACCAATGCCCATATCATCTGCGAGAATATAAAGAATGTTGGGCCGGTTGAGGGGCACGGCATAAACTGTTCTGCCCGTGACAAAGACAAAAAAGCAGATCAACAACTTAACAACGGCAGAGACTTTTAGATCAGATAACACCCTCATAGATATTGAATCCGCTCAACCGAAAGCCACTACGAACCACGGTCACTGGGTACAAAAATAGTCTCTACAATTTCCACGGCCTAGACAACCCTGAGGACGATTAATAGCCAAGAATTTGAAGCACTGACTTCTGCACTCGGAGTCTCGCCTTCTTGCGAGATTCCGGTAATTTCTCCCTGCATGGCGCTGGAAACACAACGTAAGACACGGGTACTGGTCGGCATGAGCGGCGGAGTCGATTCTTCGGCTACAGCGGCGCTTCTTCTCGAACAAGGCTACGATGTCGTGGGCGTAACCCTTAAACTTTGGCCTCAAGACTGCGTCAATCGGGCCGAAGACAAATGTTGCGGGCCACAGGCTGTCATGGACGCTCGGAGCGTCTCAGCCAGCTTAGGAATTCCTTATTATTTAATTGATGAAGCTGCGGAATTCCAATCCCGCGTTATCCAATACTTTGCTACGGAATACAAAGCAGGTCGCACTCCTAACCCCTGCGTAATGTGCAATCAACATCTCAAGTTTGGAACCCTTCTTGATCGAGCACGACAACTTGGTTGCGACCAAATTGCGACCGGCCACTTTGCACGAGTTGAAACCACGCCCGCAGGACGCACCCTGCTTCGACGAGGAAAGGATTTGAGGAAGGATCAAAGCTATTTTCTATTTTCTCTGCGCCAACACCAGTTGGCTCGGGTGCTTTTTCCTCTGGGCGAAAAAACAAAATCGGATACTCGCGAACTTGCACGGGGTTGCGGACTTCGGACCGCCGACAAAGAGGAATCGATGGAAATTTGCTTCGTCCCAGACAAGGACTACGGACGCTTTCTCGAACAATCAAACTTGGTTCAACGGCATCAGGGAGAGATTGTGGATACCCAAGGAAAACTTCTTGGTTATCACGAGGGGATCGAATTTTACACCATCGGCCAAAGGCGCGGACTAGGAATCACTTCGGAAAAGCCTCTCTACGTTTTGGAACTTAATCCGGAGAACAACCGCGTTGTGGTTGGTGAGGAATCAAGTCTCAATCAAACAGATTTTACCGTGGCCAGTTGTAACTGGATTCCTTGGGAGGAACCACCTACCATCTTCGATTGCACGGCCAAGATCCGCTACAATCACCCTGGAGCAACCGCGACGGTCACCCCTAGCCCCGACGGCACGGCAAAGGTGCGAATGCATGAACCCGCTCGGGCAGTGACTCCGGGTCAAGCCTGTGTTTTCTATCAAGATGATTTGGTTCTTGGGGGCGGATGGATCACCCGTGCGAATTGCTCCACCATCTGAAAAAACAGTCGATCGTCGCATCTAAGGAATCGTTGGACTAATAACTCGGAAACAGCGAGTCTCTCTTCCGCAACAAAATCCTAGTTTATGATCATAACCTCTCGATTCCAAAGCCCCTCTGCACTTGTTCTAGCCGCTCTGATTGCCGGACCCGCTTGGGCCCAAGAAACAGTCAAAAAAACAGAAACGTTTCATCAACGTCGCACCGCGTTGATCAAAAAGAACGACCTGAACCAAGACGGTCGACTCGATGAGGGGGAACGGGAAAAGATGCGACTGGCCTTGAAGAAACAGAGGTTCAGTAAGAGCAATTCGGCTTTTCAAGTACCTGCTGACTTCCTTGCAAAGTACGACGAAGATAAAAACGGAGAAATGGCTGGAAACGAGTGGAAAATTGCGTGGGAAACGGAAACAAAGATTTTGAAGAAAACCTACGATGAAGACAAAGACGGTTCTCTCAACTTAATGGAAAAGAATGCGATGATGATCGACGTCGGCAAGGGAAAGATCACTGGGATCCCAGCCTTCTTTGCTGGGGGCATGGCCCAAGAATCCGACAGTGCCAATCCAGACTTTGTCATCGCCCAAAAGAAGTTTCTCAAGTTCGACACAAACCACGACGGAATCGCGACTGCGGAGGAACTGAGGCAGATCCGTAATGCACTGCCGAATTCTCGGTGATCCCTCAAAAATTCACCGTCCAATCTTTTCCAAATCTATCATTTTCACGGAGGATGAGCTTTTACTTTCCGATCCCTGCTTTCGCGTTTTGTTGCGCTGTTCTGATGGTTACAATCGGGTTACCATCTAGTTTCGCTAAGGAAACGTCGCCACCCGTAGTTCAGTCCAAGGCGAAGAAATCTAAGCCCCAGCAGGCACTCGCCGAAGTGAGCGAAGTAAAGCTGAACCGAAAGCGGGGATTTTACGACGCGCCCTTCGATCTCTCATTCACCACTAAGACAGAGGGCGCAGTTATCCGCTACACAACCGATGGATCTGAACCCACTTTAAAACAAGGAATGACCTATCAGACACCGCTCAAGATAGCTAAGACATCATTCCTTCGGGTCGCCGCCTTTAAGGCCGGCTTTACCGCTTCCAAGATCAAGACTCACACCTTCCTTTTTCTACGCGACGTATTGATGCAGTCGCCGGATGGGCTACCGCCTGAGGGATTTCCGTATCTGTGGGGCAAGAACCAAGTAGATTATGGGATGGATCCTCGGATTGTGAACGATCCGCGCTACCGCGAAGAAATCCTCACTGGACTAAAGGCTCTACCCAGTTTCTCCCTTGTCACTGATGTGGACTCCCTATTCGGTAAAAAACGAGGTGTCTATTCGAACCCTGGAGAGCAGGGTTGGGAGTCCGAGCGTTCATGCTCCCTAGAGATGCTGCCCACTGACGGTGGCAAAGATTTTCAGATTAACTGCGGCATCCGCATTCGCGGGGGGTTCAGCCGAATGCCTATCAACGTGAAACACGCTTTCCGACTGTTCTTCCGCGATGATTATGGTGAGGGCAAATTGAAATACCCCCTCTTCGGCAAAGACGGTGCACAGAAGTTTGAGAACCTCGATCTCCGTACCTTTCAGAACTACTCGTGGAGCCTAAGTGGGGACTCGCGAGGCGTTTTTCTTCGCGACCAGTTTAACCGCGATCTACAACTGGCCATGGGGCAACCTGCTGCTCGAGGTGAATTCTGCCATCTCTATCTTAATGGCCAATACTGGGGCATCTATAACACCTGCGAACGCCCTGAGGCTTCCTTTGGCGCGACCTATTTCGGGGGGAGGAAAGCCGATTACGACGTTGTCAAGGTCGACTCCGGTTTCACTACCCGCGGAAGCACTTACACCCTCATCGCCACCGATGGCAATCTGGACGCATGGCATCGCCTCTACAAAAGCGCGTCAACTGGATTAAAGAACAACGCGGTCTACTTCGCGCTTCAAGGTCGTCACCCAGATGGCAGCCCCGATCAGGCGTCCGAAAACTTGCTCGATGTGGACAACCTGATCGACTACATGCTGATTATCTTCTGGGGAGGTAATTTGGATGCGCCCATCAGCGCGTTTGGCGACAATCGCAACCCGAACAATTACCACTCTCTTCATCCGAAGAACGGGAGCAGAGGCTTCCAATTCCTAATCTGGGACGCAGAGCACACCCTTCTGAATGTTGAAGAAGACCGCACCGGCCCGTTCAAGACCGGAGAGACTATGAAGACCAGCAGCCCACAATGGCTATGGCAACAGTGTGTCGAGAACGCCGAGTTTCGTATACGGATCGCTGACCGCGTCCAGAGCCACTTCTTTAATGAGGGGGTCCTGAGCCCGGAATCAGTCGGTCGACGCTTCACTGCGCGAGCCCGCCAGATCGAGTCGGCCGTCATTGCCGAGTCCGCCCGTTGGGGCGATGTAAAACATACCGTTAAACAAGGAACTCCGCTACGGTTCGATCCAAACGGCAATCTTCTCACCGGCCCTTTCAATCGTGACGATGACTGGCGGCCTGAAATCAACCGTTTGGTGAAAAACTATCTACCAAACCGCAGTGACATCGTCCTCAGCCAATTGTTTGCCCAAGGCCTTCTGCCTGATATTGATCCACCTCAATTGGTCCCTCAAAATGCAGCCGTTGCATCGAAACTTACACTCACATCCGGCACGCCCAAAGCTTCTATCCACTACACAGTTGATGGCACCGACCCTCGATTAGTTGGTGGCGAAATTTCAGCCAAAGCGTTAAAATATTCTGAGCCAATTCCGGCGGACATTGACAGATCAACGATCAAAGCCCGAGCAAGGATTGACGGGGACTGGAGCGCCTTGTCGACGTTCCAAAGGATTGTTCAATAGTCCCTCGAAAAATTGACGCTAGAGCTTTTGGTAGTCGACACATTGGCGAGCGCGATTGCTTGGGGAATCGGATGCTGTTGTCGAAATGAAAAGAGATCTGCTCCGAGCACGACCAACTCGGAGAAACAGGTAACCTGCCCCTAGGTTATCCCCCTCGGCCCACATCGGAATCAGCGTCAGATAACGTCGACCGAACAAATAAACTAAAACGCATCGCCGCTGATTTATCACCTAAACAAGCACGACTGCCCGCTCTACTTACAGAAAGAAACCCAGAAGACCGGCCTCGCCCAAAGAAAGGTACGCTAAGCGGAGTGGCCCTCATCCAAATTTTTGTGCTAGCTGATCGCAAGGGCCGCTGATGTCAGTTAATCGTAAGCGTACGCCGAACCCCATGGTTCCCAATTCGCCTTCCTTGGGTTTAGCCAGAGCGAATGAACTCAATTAAACCGTCTCGGAAGCGACGTGGTCTTGCTGAAATCCAACTGCTAATCACTGAATTCAAAAGCTCGGGACTCTCAAAGACTGATTTTGCTGCGAGTCTGGGTGTTTATCCTCTTTCGATTGATCGCTGGCT
>SIAZ01000055.1 GCA_009695405.1 Pedosphaera sp.
TCCTCACCGCCATCCTCATGGAAACCTCCGATGAGTGGGAAACCGGACGCGCCTACTTCTCCGACCCATCCCAATCCTAAACAACCAACCAACCCCCACCTCCAAATTCAGCCTTTGACTCTTTTACAGAAAAAAAGTTGCGCGGCCATGAATTTTGGATGGATCGTGGTCCTTCTTTGCGGTTTCATGATCACCGAAGTTGCACCTGATCTGCCTCCACCTCGAATGCGGTGGACAATTCCATCGGTTACTTTGGTCATTTGCGGGTTACTAGCACTCCTGCTTTTTCAACTGTATCAGGCAGCTTTCGGAACAATGCCGGCAAGTCTAATGGCTCTTGCTTTTGGATGTATGGCATTGATCACCGCCACTCTTCTTTTTGTGTTTGGGTCGGTTGCTCTTGGATCTCTTGGATTTGCCTTTTATTTTCTCCTCATTGCTCTCCCGTTGCCATCAGTGGTTCAGGCATTGATTATTCCTAATCTACAAAATTTCGTCGCGGCAATGGATGTGGAACTGCTCAATCTCATCGGCATTCCTGCTCAACGGCACGGCAGCATTATCCAACTGGCCACTGGCAAGGTCGGGGTCGACGATGCCTGTAGCGGATTTAGATCGCTGCAATCATCGATTATGGCCGCAGTGTTCATCGGATTTTTACTCTTCAAATCTTGGGGTTGGCGTCTGGCCTTGGGTGTTTTGTCGGTGTTGCTGGCTGTCCTTGGCAATCTAGGCCGTACCTTCTACCTTTGCTATGAGGGGGCATCAAAAGGGACCGATGCTGTCCGAGGTGTTCACGATGCCGCTGGTTGCTCGGTGATGGCTTTCACTGCCGCGGGCGTGGCCTTTGCCGCTTGGTTAATACTTCGACTGCAGTCAGCTCAAGCAGATTTTGAAACTGGTTTGGCGACTGCAAATTCTGAAGATCTTTGAGGAACACTCCGAGAGAAAATAAGTGGAATTAGCTCCACGACGATCCCTTACTCGGTGCATAATCCAAGGATGAAGATGTCTTGATCTTGTCTCTAACTAACATGCCCGAGTCGCTGAAAGTAAATTATATTTTGTCGAGAAGTCCCGCCCCCAACTGGTCCAGTTGGGGGCGGTATAAGCCCTCTGAGGGGTTTCCTCCGAGCAAGCGAATCCTAGATTTGCTCCTGCTGATACTCTCGTCTCCATTTTGGGTCGTATTACTAATTTTGACCGCTCTCTGTGTACGGTGGAGATTGGGGGGACCGGTGATTTTCCGACAAGACCGGCCTGGATTGAAAGGGCGAATTTTTAGGATGATTAAGTTCCGCTCGATGACCGATGAGCGTGATGCCTCCGGTAAACCCTTGCCCGACGCTGTTCGACTAGTTCCTTTTGGGCGTCAACTCCGTTCTACCTCGCTTGATGAGTTCCCCAGTTTACTCTGCGTGCTGAAAGGGGAAATGTCGTTAGTAGGTCCTAGGCCTTTGCTACCCCAATATCTGGATCGATATTCCGCAGAACAAGCCCGTCGACATAATTTACCACCGGGTTTGGCTGGATGGGCGCAGATGAATGGTCGTAATGCTTTGGCGTGGGAAGACAAATTTCGACTCGACGTCTGGTACATCGAGAACGCCAGTATCGGATTAGATATGTGGATTCTTCTTCACACAGTTTTGAAGGTCGTTCGACGTGACGGAATATCGGCGGTTGGGGACGCCACAATGCCAGAGTTCTTGGGAACCTCCTCGAGACCGGACTAATCTCAAAAGTAACTAGGTTCCGTGGAGTGAAAGAGTTTCGTCTAGTTGGCTAGAGCTCAGTCTCCTTTTGAAAATAAAACCCAGTGTGCCTCGGGTATGATCGAAGTCAAAAAATGCCTAAGCGTTGATGCAGATCACCAAAGGATCAAATAGAGTTTGCATATTTCTGCATGACCTCCTCCTGTTTCTCGATGCTTTCTACCAGATGAAATTGGGTTCGGGTTCGGTCGAGATTATGTTCCGGCCGATGAACTCGAAAATAGGTATCGCCGCTCAGATAATCAGTCAGGAATCGAAGTCCGATCGTGAAGCTAAGCAACTTTCCAGAAAAAGCGATCAAGGCGCGCTCATGACGGTTTAGCATAGGTCCAGCCGCTTCGATGTAACCGAGGCAAAGTTTGCGGAAAAGAGGCATCTGCATTTCCACTTTGGACAAGTCCCGTTCGTCTTCCACGGTTGGGCTAGTGGTCGTCCGCACCATATCTCCAAAGTCATAAAGCGCACACCCCGGCATGACTGTGTCTAGATCGACGACACAGATCGCCTTTTGAGTGATATCATCGAGCATCACATTATTGAATTTAGTATCGTTATGAGTTGCGCGCTCTGGGATTCGGCCTCGTTCCATCTCTTTGAGAATGACATCGCAAATTTTCTCTCGTTTTAAGGCAAAGTTGATTTGGGCTATCGCGCCGGAGACACGTTTGCAGGCGTCGGCCTTGATCGCAAGTTGCAGTGCATCATATCGACGGCGGGTGTTGTGAAAATAAGGGATAGTTTCGATCAAGCGATCCCCACCAAGGTCAGCTAAGGAGCTTTGGAAAGCACCGAAGGCTTTACCCGCTTCGTAAGCGTGGGCGGGTGAAGTTACCGATTCATAAGATTTGACTCTCTCCACCAAGATAAACGTCCTCCAACAGGCTCCTTCGGGCGCCTGATAATATAAGTGACCTGCTCGGGTCGGGATAATGGTCAGAACTCGACGACTAATATCAGCGAAGCCGCCTGCTTCTAGTCGCCGTCGCTGATGCTGGGTGGTCCGGTAAATATTTGTCATCACTGCATCCGGATTTTTAAATACATCAGTGTTCAGCTTTTGATGAACATACCGAACCGTACTACCCCCTTGTTCGTAGGTGGCGAAGTAGGTCTCGTTAATATGTCCAATCTTGCAGGGAGCGACATATTGAAGGTCACCGTAGATCTGAAACTGATGGGAGATAGCCATAATCTCAACAGGGTTATAAGCAGCCATACCTTACTCCGAGTTTTACCTGGATGATCAGCTATTTGACAAGCTATCAAGATTGAATTTCGGAGTTTTGATTCCACTAACATGACAGCAGGATTCACTATTTAGGGGACTTACCTTCTCCTCTGTGTCTTAAATAAGTCTTCAAAAATGAATCGAAACCTCAAAAGCAACCGTTCTAATCGGAAGTGGCCAGCAACCCTTTTGGGAGCTTTAGCCCTTTTTCTCTTGGGATGCCATTGTATCGATCCTATCTCGACATCCACTGCGGCCACAGATGCTGCCCGTCGAGCGCGGATGTCGGGGCCCTCTCATCGTTTCCCAATAGGTATCTACGGGGTTGGAACTGTACCCGATCTCGAAGCGGTCAGTGCTGCGGGATTTTCTTTGGTGACGGGTCCCTTAAACCGCGATTTTATGGGAACTGCATTGGCCCGAGGCGTCGGAGTTATTGCGAGTCCTGGGACCTCAGCGGGCCCGAGCTTTGATCCTGTGGCAGCACGCATTGCAATAGGGCAGTGGGATCGTCATCGGGCATTGGCTGCATGGTATGTGATTGATGAACCCGATATGGCTGGGTTAGCACCGGACTCCGTAGAATTGGCTCATAAAACCCTGTTAAATGCTGGGGCATCAAAGCCAACCGCCTTGGTGGTTTGTCGTGGCCCAAATCTGGCGTTGTTTCATTCGACCGATATTTTAATGGTCGATTTTTATCCAGTAGGCTGGATTCCCATCCCCGCTTTTTTTCAACACATGCGCCACGGCGCGACGGCCGCAAGTGCGGCTAACAAGAAGTTTATCGCAGTCATTCAGGCGATGGATTGGGACCTCTACCGTGAAGACTTCCCTTTCCCTGAACCTTTTCAACCTCGGCCGCCCTCTGAAGCTGAACTCCGCAGTATGGCTTGGGGTTCCCGAGTTCTTGGCGCAGACGGTCTCTTTTTTTATCCTTACCGAGACGGCAAATGGGAGATGCCCGAGCGACCCGAGACGTGGAAAGCTCTAACCAATGTAGTGCATGAGATCCGTCACTGGGAAACCATCTTCGCTGCCGCCCGCTCAGGATACCCGCCGAGTACCGAAATGGTATCTGAGTATTTTAATGAAGCATTGGAAGCCCCCATTCTCTGGTCTGTACGAAAAGTTGAGTGCGGTAATGCTCATGTGGCAACGGGTAACTACTGGATAATGGTAAACACAACCGAACGAATTCAACACTTTCGAGTTCTGGATACGGAGTGGCAAAACACAAGCCAACTCAGTCTTTTGACGGGAGAAAAGATGGTCATAGACGAAGACGGTTGGATAGAAGGTTTGAAGCCGTTCGAAGTACGTATTTTGGGGCCTGTGGTTTCGGCACTGGAATCTTCCAAGGTAACTAAATGAACGTCCTTTCGCGCCTAACCCCCTCTTAGAATGTACCAAGGTCGACTTCCGTCTTTAAAATTCTATTCCCCTTGAAGCCTACACCCAAAATTTACCGATGGCTGGATAGCACCTCCGGTTTGTTGTTGTTAGCAATGATTGTCTTCACGCCTTGGGCATGCGGAACCACAACAACCCTACCTATTTGGACCATGAATACCGGGGGCTTCCTGTTAGGCGCGTTCTGGATTGGTAAATGTTTGTATCGGAGGCTTAATCAGTATTCCCCCGGCTGGATTGAAGGATCGCTCGGTTCGGTTTGGCCTATTCGATGGGCCGGCGCGGGGACTATTTTCCTTTTGGCCTATGTCCTTGTCAGCACTCTGAATCCAAGTTCGGAGATTCAGTACACCTACGATTTGGATTATGCCGTACCAACAGGGATTAAGTTTACCCACTTTTGGAACCCTATTCTTTGGCTGCCCCATAGCTTTGATGGACCGCGCACATTAAGGGCTTTTTGGAAATATTTAGCGATGACACTCAGTTTCTGGGCCGCACGAGACTGGCTGTTGACCTGTTCACGAAACGAACGAAAAAACAAACTAGAAGGGACACTGAAATTTCCAACAGATCGAATTCAAGTTCTTCTCTGGACTCTGTCGATCAACACCGCTGCCCTTTCCCTTGAGGGTATCCTGCAGCGCTTAGATCATACACAACTGTTGCTCTGGTACTTCCCTAATCACGAGAACGGAGGTGAAGGGGCCTTTGGGCCTTTTTCTTACCAATCCAATGGGGCTCAGTATTTAAATCTAATATGGCCGGTGATGTTAGGATTTTGGTGGGTGCAAAGGGGGCGGAATTTAGAAATGCGCGGACCATCGACAAAAGCAGGTGGTGAGTCACATGTAATCCTTCCAATCCTCATCGGATTAGTTGCTGCGGGAGTCTTCCTAACTCGAAGTAAAATAGGCTTCGCGTTGATGGCTGGAATGTTGGCGGTCGGGTTCCTGATCCTTTGGTTTTCCAGTCAACATCAGCGGTCAACAAAATTTCTGTTGATTGGGACGTTTGGAGGGTTAGTCGCCTTGGGCGGATGGTTGGGTGGTGACGCTTTGAGAGACCGGTTTCTAGGGGCGGATTACGAAACTTGGAGTGGGCGGAAGGAGACTTATCAACACGCTCGCCAAATGCAGTCTGACTTCCAAGTTTTCGGTTCGGGGGCTGAGACCTTTATGCCTCTCTACTACATGTACCACGATGATTCATCGGGGTGGTCCGCCTATGCGCACGACGACTTTATGGAAACGAGGATCACTCTGGGATGGATTGGTTTTGGGACTGTAGTGTCTATCTTTGCTGCTATTTGTTGCGGGGTGCTTGCTGGACGTGGAATCGGGATGCGCCGAGAATTCCTGTTATTGTTCGGCCTTGCCATGAGCGGATTGATGGCGCATTCAGCGTTTGATTTGCCCTTTCAGATTTACGCTATTCATTTTCAGTTTTTGATCCTTTGCGCTCTAGCCACCTGCTTTCGATGGCAGAGATAATCACGCCCTCTTTTTTCAAAAATCACCTCAACACAGCATTGAAAGCCACCGTTTCAAAAATTGAAATTTGTCCTTTCGTTGTTTGCTCACGAACCCTTTTCTACGGTTTCAAAGTTGAAATTCGCAGCCTGTTTTAAAGTATTATGAGCCTAAACTCGAGTGAACCTTTCATCCGCTTACATTCCAACGATTCTGTTGCTGTGGCCCGCCGTCGTCTCTTGCTGGGCGAGGTTGTCGGTGGATTGACTGTCTGCAGTACGGTGCCAGCGGCCCATAAAATCGCTCTCTTTGATCTGCCAGCGGGCGCGGCAATTCTAAAATATGGACAATTCATTGGGCGTGCCTTAACCGACATCAGCGCTGGATCTCATGTGCATGTTCATAATGTAGATACGGGAGAACTTTCGACCGCGGGCCATTTCATTTTACCGACCACGCCATGGCCCCTATTGCCCGAGCAAGAACGACGGACATTTCAGGGTTTTAGCCGTCCCTGTGGCCGCGCTGGTACTCGAAACTTTGTGGCGGTGATTTCTTCCGTTAACTGTTCAGCGAGCGTTTCACACTATGTCGCGCGTCGGTTCACGCTCGACGTCTTGCGCCAAGACTTCCCTGAGGTTGATGGAGTGATAGCCTTAACTCACAAGGCAGGTTGCGCTACTCCCGATGACACCACTGCACTACTACAGAGGGTGCTGGCGGGGATGGCGCGGCATCCCAATATAGGTGCCTACGTCATAATCGGCTTGGGGTGTGAAACAAATCAGGCGGCGACAATGGTCCGCCAACAGGGGTTGGACCTATCCGAAAACGGAACAGAGTCACCGATAATCCTAACTATTCAGCAACAGGGCGGAATCGCGAAAACGGTGGAGGAGGGGGTGAAAGCGGTGGCCCGTTTATTGCCCGCAGTGAATGCCTGCCGGCGTTCTTCACAACCACTCAACCGTTTGTTTGTTGCTTTAAATTGTGGAGGATCTGATGGTAATAGTGGAATCACCGCAAACCCAGCAGTGGGAGTAGCTTCAGATTTAATTGTGCGTCATGGTGGCACAACCGTTTTAGCGGAGACCCCAGAAATTTATGGGGCCGAACATTTACTAACTCGACGCGCTATTTCTAAAGAGGTCTCGGATGCCTTATTGGAACGGGTCCGTTGGTGGGAGTCGTATGCTCAATTACATGGAGCTTCGATTAGCAACAATCCTTCCGCTGGAAATAAAGAGGGCGGACTAACCACTATTTTTGAGAAAAGTCTTGGGGCAGTCGCCAAGGGGGGGCAAGCCCCACTCATGTCTGTGCTTCAATATGCCGAAACGGTAAAGGGACCTGGCTTCTGTTTCATGGATACCCCTGGTTATGATCCGGTCAGCATGACGGGACTGGTGGCGGGAGGTTGTAATGTGGGAGTGTTCACCACTGGGCGAGGTAGCGTTTACGGATGCAAACCGGCACCGTGCATCAAAGTGGCTACCCATACGCCTTTGTATCGTTGGATGGCCGACGATATGGATCTTAATGCGGGAACGATCTTGGATGGCACCGAGTCCATACACGAGGTAGGGTTGCGGGTTTTCGAGAGCATTCTAGCAACCGCCAGTGGTGAGCGGACCAAGAGTGAGTTGGCAGGAATCGGTGACGAAGAGTTTGCTCCGTGGCAACCAGGCCCGGTTTTTTGAGGCTTGATTTGGCGGAATGACTCGATGAGTTTAACAGACGCTCGCCTGTCAGGCGGGTTGGATATAGGGTGAATAAATAATGAATCAAACGTTTGCCAACCAGGGATTCCCCGGCCGTTTAATTGCTGTGGAAGGACTCGATGGCTCGGGTAAGTCGACACAGATCTACCTACTCAAACGCTGGCTTGAAATGCGTGGATTGAAGGTTTTTTTTAGTGAATGGAATTCTTCTGCCCTAGTGAAGAGCGCCACCAGTAAGGGCAAGAAACAGAATTTGCTCACGCCTACCACCTTTTCACTGATTCACGCCACCGATTTTGCCGATCGATATGAGCGGCAACTGGTGCCCTTGCTGAAGGCTGGCTACATTGTGCTCTGTGACCGATATATCTATACCGCTTTTGCTCGAGATGTTGTCCGAGGGTGTCCACCTGCTTGGGTCCGTGGTGCCTATAGTTTTGCTACCCGCCCCGATATCACCTTTTTCTTCAGATCTCATTTAGAAGTTTCATTGAATCGGATCTTAGACAATCGCCCAACCTTAAAACATCACGAAGCAGGTATGGATTTAGGGCTGTCTACCGATCCTTACGAAAGCTTTCGTCTTTTTCAGGGCCGGATTTTTGAACAGTATTTGGCGATGAGCACTGAGTTCGACTTTGTGGTCATCGACGCCAACCAGCGCATTGAAGAGCAACAGGGACTCGTGCGACGATTGGTGGAGAGTCGCATCGAACTGGTCCAATTTAGTGCAGAAAAATGACCTGAGCTATGGCCCGTCCTAAACGTATTCGTGCAACTGCAGCCGCGGTATTTGTTCCTAAAGTTACGCCAAAACGCTTCTTTGGTCTTGGTCTTCCCAGAGTTGATATCGAGAAACTCAGCGGCAAACTGATTGTCGTCGAGGGAGCCGATGGTTCAGGGCGATCTACCCAGATCGCTCGCCTCGTTCAATGGTTGGAAGCATCGGGTCACCATACCGTCCAAGTCGGGTTGAAACAATCGTCTCTCGTTAGCGAAGAACTGGAAACAGCTCAACAGGGTAATATTCTCTCTCGCACGACACTTTCGTTATTTTATGCGACGGATTTTGCGGATCAATTAGAGAACAATATCCTACCCGCTTTGAGGGCTGGATCGATGGTTCTAGCGGACCGTTACATTTATACTCTCATGGTCCGAGATTTAGTTCGGGGCATGGACGAGGGGTGGCTTCGTAATCTTTACGGCATCGCGCTGGTTCCAGATGCAGTTTTCTATTTAGAGGTGCGCCCCGAAATCTTGGTTCAACGCGTCTTTGCGAAACAACAAGCTCTTGATTACTGGGAAAGTGGGATGGATCTCGGCTTGTCACGCGATATGTTTGAGAGCTTTCTCAAGTACCAAGGCAAGATGCGTGAGACCTTCCGTCACCTGCAGTTGCACTATGAGTTTGACCTGATTGATGCGGAACGTTCGGCTGACGAGATCAATGAGGACCTGCGTCGCCGTATTGAGGCTGTGTTAGCGGGCGATTCCGGTCGAAACCCAGTGGTGAGTTGATTCTTCGGTTAGAGACTATCAGCCGATCAAGGCTTTGGGTGAATTACCGTCTTCTTTAAAGTCGGTTTTCTCCACAACCAACCCCAAGCGCGTCCATCTGCCGTCCTCTCGCTTTTTACGAACCCAAAGAAAAATGAGGACTGAGTTTTACCAGATTGACTCTCCCATCGCCATAAGTTCCAGAGCAAGGACTGACTGGCGGCATCGGCCTTGGGATTTTTCTCCGAACGATAAAGCGACCATATAGGTGACCAAGCGCGTTGAATGCCCTCGTTATGTGGAAAGGCACCTTCGGCACCAGCCAATAATTGAAGACGTTCACGCCCTTCTCGATCGCGCCAATGATAGGCTAGTGGCCAGAGAGAGCGGCGGCGGTACTCTGCCCCACTTTGACGATCTCGCTCTGAGACATCGCTCCAGAGATACAACAGGCCTCGGGTGTTTTTTCTCTCGAGATTTTCTGTAATTAGATCTTTACGGGAGTAAGCCGGCCAAAGAACAAAGAGGCTGGCGACATTGGTATTAGACGCTCGACCGTAGAGCGGCCAAAAGCGACGGGCGGATTTGCCCTCTCCATTAGCCCATCCTATGAAAGGCCACGGAGCACCCCATTCTTCAAACTGTTTCTCGCGATTAACGGTCTTCGTAAAGAAAGGCCAGAGAACCGTAGTATTATCCTGATTAGGTGATCGTGTGGTGGCAAAGAGAGGAAGGGCTGCCCGATTAGTCGTCGGATTAGCTGAGCCGATTCCTTGGATTTCACTGAGCAAAAAAGGCCAAGCAAGGAAGCGTTTTTCATGACCCGGAACGATTTCAGGAAGGTCGGTGAGTGTGTTCGTTCGACTGAGCGGGACTCGCGTTTCCTGTCCGTAAACTGGCCATAACTGCCATCCATTGGCCCCGTCGCGTCGTTTGTGGACAAATGGAACTAAATAATTGTCGGTAATCACATCCCGTTTTCGCGTTTGCATCCAAAGCGGGAAGGCTAAAAAATGGATTTCATCCCGGAAAAGTCGGTTTTTTAGGGTGCCGTAAAATGGAAGCAGCGCTTGATACGACTGAGCGGAATCGGTGGAATTCTGGCGAAAATAGACGGGAAAAACTGTAAATCGATGAGCGGTAGTTTCATCAGATCCGGGGCCTCCACCCCAGCTAAGGAGTTGGAAAGCCTGCCATCGGACCTGATCCCCATAGCGGTCATGGGTGACCAAGGGATAGAGAAATTCGATCTGTGTTCGTTCCACCCCAATCTCCCTTCTAAATGAAACGAAGGGACTGACCCCCCAACCGGTTAGGGTGGGCGTTGTTTCGGTCCAAACAAAGGGGCCAATGGCTTCAACCCGATCACCAAGGCTCAGGGTCAGCGCTAGGTGATGGAAGAGAGGCCCCGCCTCGGTGCGAGCCGACGGCAAATCAGCAGCGCCTCGGGATAGCGAACAAACCGCGAGAAGCGGTAGGTAAAAAGAGGTCGGAAAAAACAGGGAGCCCATGCGATCGTGAAGGATAGGGTTGCCAACTGGCCCCCTAGGGTCAAGGGACGGTAGCGCACGTGGCGTGTATTGAAAGCAGGATGGAGCTTAGCCTCGCCTAATCTGCTTTCTGTTTCGCACCACACTTTCCAAACGAGATCCGAACTAGCTGTTTTCACACCACTTTATCATCACTGTCTTCATTCCTTTTAAAAATCGAATTCTCAATCAATCGGATCATTTCAACTCTCTGTGATGAACCACCTAGGTACTCCCTTGAATGGCTATTGAAGCTTAATCAATTTGGGCTCGGTTCTCTTGTTCTCGTTTTCAGTGGAAAAGACGCTGAATTTAACCGATTTGCCTTGAGAATTTGTGTCCTCAATTCTTTATCGAGCGCAGTGTACCAAGCTTGGTTTCTATCGCATCTCCGTTTTTTAGCTGGGTGCCTGTTGCTGTCCGTCTTTTTTCAAAACCTGAGCCGCGCAGAAATCTTCAACTCCACCCAACCCAAAGGTGACTTGCGCTGGGCTAATGATGCGGAAGGCGGTGCTCCCTATATTTTTCATCCCTCAGAGAATCCTGAAAGGCTCGTCGGCTTTGAGGTCGAATTTGCTGAGGCTCTCTGTCAGCAGCTTGGGAAAAAATCGCGTTTTATTCAGTATAATTGGGCTAATCTAATATCAGGCCTACGTCAGGGTGGAAATTTTGATATCATCATTGCTGCCCTCGAACGTACACCAGAGAATCTTTTGCAGGTCGCGATGAGTCGGCCTTATTATGTCTTCGGACAACAATTGATTACCCGCATCTCTGATGCAACGGTCAATGGTCTCACCGCTTTAAGAGGTCGGTCGGTCGGTGTCTTGGGAGGAACTTTGTCCTTTCGGTTAGCAACAGCGCACGACGGTCTAGTGGTGCGCGTCTACGATGATAATATAAATTATTTTCATGACCTAGAATTGGGTCGCATTGATGCGATTCTCACCGATTCGCCGATCGCCGAAGGGAATTTGCGGGGTCGCACCAGCCTTCGTCGTGCAGGTCCCGCGTTTGAACCGGCTTACTATGCGGTGGCTGTTCCGTTAGCTGATACAAATTTATTGGCCCGCATTGACGTTGCCCTGCTGGGACTTATCGAGGATGGCACACTGAAGCGGATTTATTCTAAGTACGGACTTTGGGATGCTAACCAGGCCAGATTAGCGCTTTGGAAACCTGATTCAGTAAGTCTCCTTTCGACCGTTTCTCGCCCACAGACTTTTCATCGCAGATGGGTTTACCTGCCTATTCTGCTCAAGGCTGCCGTGACGACTCTTTGGGTCAGTGTCTCCGCAATGATGATAGCAATGCTCTTGGGTCTTTTCCTCGCGGTGGCTCGGGTCTACGGCCCCCTTTCATTGCGATGGTTAGCCATAGGCTATATTGAGATTTTCCGAGGGACTCCACTGCTCCTTCAATTGTACTTTATCTATTTTGGACTCGCTCAACAACTCGGTTGGAAGCTTTCAGCGGGAACCGCCGCGGTGCTGACCTTGGGGTTAAACTATGCGGCCAGTGAGGCGGAGAACTATCGGGCAGGACTTCAGTCCGTGCCGCGGGGTCAAGCGGAGGCAGCCTTCGCACTTGGACTCTCTCCGTGGTTGACCTTTCGACGCATTCTTCTGCCTCAAGCCTTTCGAATCAGTCTTCCGAGTGTCACCAACGATTTTATCGCCCTGTTTAAAGATTCGTCGATCGTCTCGGTGATCGGTTTGGTGGAACTGACTAAGGAATTTCTTATCCGATCTTTGGACGCAGGCGATTATCTCGGATTAGGTCTGATAACGGCAGCTATCTACTTTGTCATGGGTCATATCGTTTCTCAGTTGGCTCGTTTGATCGAGCGGAGGCTGCACTTATGATTTTTGTCGAAGGCGTTCGTAAAAAATTTGGTGCGATCCCTGTCTTAAATGGCGTGGACCATCGCCAGTCTTTAGGCGAAGTGGTCGTAATAATCGGTCCCAGCGGTTGCGGTAAAAGCACTTTTCTCCGCTGCCTTAATCAATTGGAAACAGCTGACATGGGGCGCATTACTATCAATAATGTGACCGTCGATGCAGGTGCCCGAAAGGAGGGTCGCGATGCACGGCCGCAGCGGCATCGCCTGCGATTGCAGACCGGAATGGTCTTTCAACAGTTTAATCTCTTTCCTCATCTAACAGCCTTGGAAAATATAATTGAAGCCCCTATGCAAGTGGCAGGATTAAGTCGAGTGGAGGCTGTAACGCAGGGTATGGATTTACTCGCAAAGGTCGGTCTTTCTGATCGGGCTAATTTTCAACCGTCGCGTCTTTCCGGCGGACAACAGCAACGAGTGGCCATTGCCCGAGCCTTAGCGATGAGGCCGAAGGTGATGTTATTTGATGAACCAACAAGTTCTTTGGATCCCCAATTGCGCGAAGAGGTTTTGAAAGTGATTCGAACGTTAAGTGAGGAGGGAATGACTTTAATTATAGTGACTCACGAGATGAACTTTGCGCGCGATGTCGCTGACAGTGTGCTCTTTTTCGAGGGCGGCCAAGTGGTCGAGTTTGGGCCGCCTGAACAGGTACTAAAAAACCCAATTCACCCAAAAACACGAGACTTTCTGCGTAGTTGGTTCTGAAATTCCAATGACTGCGGGTGGTGTTAAGGGTCTTGAGAGATCGTTCATTTTCAGCAGTGAAGGATCCTAAAGAGTTAGAGTCCGCCGTCGTCGTATTTTTTAAATTAAAGACCCTAGAAACCTCGGATTCCTTGCCCTCGAACTGCAGGTTTCTTCGATTCAAGCCGTCTGATATTTTCGCCAAGAAAAGCAATTGAGCCTTAGAGAACTGCATTTCGTCTATTTCGCCGCTCGCTCTTAGCTTCAGGGCCTGTCAACTTCTCAACGACTGGATGCAAAAGCCCAATTATCAATACGAAAAGCGCCGCAAGGAATTAGACAAAAAGGCGAAGAAGGAGCAAAAATGGCGCGAAAAACTCGCAGCGGGCCGTTCTTCTTCATCAGATCCTGCTGAGGACGGGACGGAAGCAGTCGCTACTGACGAGACTCTTGGAACCGATGGTGCAACTGAGACCGAAGGAACTTCTGAGCCGATCGAAGGTACGACTGAAAGTCCCGAGAGTAACGTTCCTCCTCAGGTTTGATTCTTTCGATTAGCGACCGACCGAGTGATGTGAATCGCCGGTCGATAGGTGATCCGTACCAACATATCGCCACGGCCACCGCGCGGTCGCGGCAATCCTTCGCTGGGGATGCGTAGAAGCGTTCCTCTGTCAATATGGGGCGGAATTTGAAATCGAAGATGCCCAGAGAGACCGCGGATCATCTCGTTGCCACCTTGAGTTGCTCTCTCGAGGGAAACTCTGAAATCGCAGCGCAGGTCAAATTCTCTCACTTTAAAGCGGGGATCTGGGCTTGGCTTCACTCGGACCGTGACGTAACCGTCTTCGAAAATTCCAGAGCGAGGAACCTTGAACCGCGAACCCGGCGCCGTGTCTGGGGGTATAATCAAAGAGTAGATTTCAGAACCCTCTGGATTGGCTGGGTCCTTCACCCTCACTTCCAACCGAGCACCTCGCAGAAATTCATCAGGTCGAAGCAAAACATCATGAGCGAGATTTCTTTCTTTTTTTCCGGGTCGCACCGTTTGTGCCGACCGCGCTTTGTTTTCCACTGAGTCGCATTCCGCATCATAACTTTCCCGCCGCTCCGGATCCGCGAGTACCGAGTAGGCGGCATTCAGCCCCTGAGTGAGTGCAACGAAAGTATCCGAACTTCCGTTAAGATCCGGATGATATTGTTTCGCCAATAATCGATAAGCAGCGCGGATCTGGTCAAACGTGCAACGACGATGAAGTCCGAGCGTCGCGTAGTAATTAGGAGTTGGACTCGACACAGCTTTCGAAATTACAAATCGCTCACGAATGTGAAAGGACGTAGTTCGACTGAAGTTTTCCCACCTGCGACTCGACTCATTGACTACTGCGTTTGCGGACGTCGATGCTTTAAAGTTTTCTCACATCCATCCACAGTGTCGACCGAAAGATTTCTCCAGAAGTTAGCAGGATGAGTTCTCGGTCGTCTGGTCGGCTGAAAGCATTGGGTAGAGCGGTCCAAGGTTCAATACAGTAGAAGTTCTCAGTGACGGTCCGAGTCCCAAGGGTGCAGAAACGGTAAGCTGGAGAGCCTTCCCAATTCAAAATGACCTCAAGACCGGCGACGGTATCGACTAGGGCAAATTCTCGAGAGGCCAGATCTCCCGTCATTAGTGTGCCGCTTGTGTTCTGGGTTACAGGGATGTCTTGTTCAGGGAAAGGTTCAGTGAAGAAAGCTTCTGAGAATCCAACAGAATTATATCGCATACCGCGGGGGCAACGAATCAGACAATCGTTTCTATGACTGCTCGGAGAAAGAGGCACCCGTAAGTAAGGATGGAACCCAGCGGCAAAAGGCATGGGTTCAGACGAGAGATTTTCGATGGCCTGTTCTAAATGTAGTCGGCCTTCTTCCAGTCGATAGGTTAATTCGTAGCGGAAACGAAACGGATAAACAGCTCGGGTAGCATCTGAATCAGTCAATTCCATTGTGACCGATGACGGGGACTGTTTCAGGACGGACCAAGGGGATCGTCTCGCAAAGCCGTGTTGAGGTAGAGGATACTGTTTTCCCGCCCATTCGTAGTGATTTTCCGCGCCGGGCCGATGGGTGTAGCTGACCACTGGAAACAGGATAGGATTACCTGCCCACATTTCTTTTGGATAACGCGCGACAACCGCCTCATCGTCGCGCAGAGCCTCCACCAGACCGTGCCCCTCCACCCTTCGTGCATAGCGGAGCAACCACCCCCTAAAGCAGGTAGGACAGTCGCTTGAGCGCCTGTGGCATCCTGCAGTTCAATACGTTCAGTCACGAAGTGAGATTAGCGGGTAAAGATGGATGGGTACGAGGTAACAAAATGAAAGTCAGAGAAACTCTTTGGACGAAATTTAACCCATGAACAGAATGATCCTCAGCTCAGTTTGAAACTTGATTCATCGCGTCGAAATTATAGTATTCATTTTATTGAGACTGACGGTTCGAGGCGAATATGCGCTGAGGGTGCTGACCCATTTGGGCCTGCGTTACAGTGCGGGTTAAGGTGGACCCCGATCGTTGGACCACTTTTGGTCGGAATTAAGTTATGGTTTGGGGTCTGAAATGGTTCTTCAAGGGTCGTGCTTTTTGCCTGACCCGGACGCTCGCAGACGGGCCTCTTCGCGTCCAGCCCGGAGGGAGCCCCGCA
>SIAZ01000056.1 GCA_009695405.1 Pedosphaera sp.
CTCCTCACCGCCATCCTCATGGAAACCTCCGATGAGTGGGAAACCGGACGCGCCTACTTCTCCGACACATCCCAATCCTAAACAACCAACCAACCCCCATCTCCAAATTCAGCCTTTGACTCTTTTACAGAAAAAAAGTTGCGCGGCCACTGGGAGAAAGGAGGGTTGGTTTATTTATCACACAAAGCGAGTGAGCGTATCAAAGAACGGTTGAAGGAAATGACGCCGAGGACGTGGGGGCAATCCCTCGAAAGCTGTTTGAAGGAGCTCAACACCTACATTGCTGGATGGGGAGCTTACTTTCGAATTTGTGAGGAGGAGGTCAGCCGCAGGCGGGATAGAATTGATGCGCATGTCCGGAGACGGGTGCGAGCCATAGCAATCCGGCAGCAAAAGCGTCCGCGGTATCTTTTTCGGCATTTGGTACGAACAGGGGCAAGCGAGGGATCAGCCGCCAATGTAGCATGGAGTAATCGAGAGGTTTGGCATAAAAGTGCCCGATCCGGTACCCATGCTGCGTATGGGTTGGTCTGGTTCAAAGGGCGCCTGCTCTCGTTAGCAGGTGAATGGGTGAAGCACAACCGTCCTACAGCTTCGGATACGCAAATGAACTTTGAGTTCTGAAATATCGGCCGAAGAGCCGGATGCGAGATCCGCTAGTCCGGTTCTGAGAGAGGGGCGGTCGGGAAACTGGCCGTCCCTACTCGACTTTGAGCGCGGGAAAAACGGGTCGGGGACGGGCCACGCGGGCTTTGCTGCTGAGGTGTCGCAAACACATCCAACTCCAAACCACACATGGCCCACCACACCGATCCTGATCTCTTGAACAACGTCCTGCAACTCCTGACCGAGCAAGGCCACGATGCCTTTGCCGAAGGTCTGCTTGAAGCGGTGGGAGCATCTGGCCTTCTTCACGTTGGATTCTGCAGTGCTTACAAAGTCGATGGTTAACGAGTGGTTGAGAAGATCAGATTCGACTGCTGTGCCCGTACTTTGGGTTGCTGAATCCTAGGGGCATTGACGAGATTAAAATTTATCGAGATGATCAAAAAGAACCATTTTTCGTCAAAAAAAATCTAATTATAAATTAAACTTTTATTTTAAATAGCTGTGATTCAGGTGTTTATATGAATTTTATTTTAAATGCTTTTTCATGGCACGTCCGCTGCTGTTCGAAGGAACTTCTAGTTCAGCCTTAGGTTTAAAAATATCGAAGTAGACCTAGGCAAACAAAAAGTCGTCAAGAAAACCGCAAACTGAACTCACTCCAATTCTTTTGAGTCATCGACATCCGTTATGAAAAAAATCGAAGCAATCATTAAACCGTTCAAACTCGAAGAGGTTAAAGATGCCCTTCATGAAGTCGGCATCGAAGGTATGACCGTTTCGGAGGTCAAAGGATTTGGCCGTCAAAAAGGTCATACCGAGATTTATCGAGGAAGTGAATACACAGTGGACTTCCTACCTAAAATCAAAATCGAACTCGTCGTTTCTGATGTCAAAGTGAGCGAAGCGACGACTGCAATTATCAAGTCGGCCAAGACCGGTAAAATTGGTGACGGCAAGATTTTTATTTCAGAGGTGACAGAAGCAATCCGTATCCGAACTGAGGAAAAAGGGGACCTAGCTGTCTAAGCAAAAATTTAGCCCTTATTTTATGAAGAAATTATTCCTGACAATAACAAGCTTGATGTTGGCATTAACCGCGATAACTGGCACTGCGCAACAGGCCGCTGCAGTGACCTTAAAGGAACCGACGGTTGAAGAGCGTTTAGCGGATCTAGAAGCTTATGTGAACAATGGAGCTCGGGTGACCACCGATAAACAGGCGGGCAAAGTGACAGGCCCCGGCCCTGGCCATAACGCTTGGATGATGACCAGTGCGGCCTTGGTACTGTTTATGACCTTGCCCGGTCTAGCGCTCTTCTACGGTGGATTAGTCCGACGCAAGAATATGCTTTCGGTGATTGCTCAATGTTTTGGAATAGCGGGTTTGGTCACAATCCTGTGGGTGCTGTTTGGCTACAGTGCCGTCTTTGCTGGAGGATCTCCTTACCTAGGATCACTCAGTAAATTTGCCTTTCTCAAGGATGTTACCTCTGCACCGAATACAGATTATGCCGCTTGGGTTTCTCAAAATGTGTACGCGATGTATCAAATGATGTTTGCCATCATCACACCCGCTCTCATTATTGGTGCTGTTGCGGAACGTATGAAGTTCTCGGCGATTCTCGCCTTCGTGGTCCTTTGGATGGTTGTCGTTTATTTTCCGCTAGCTCACATGATCTGGGGGGTCGACGGCTTGATGAATGGTGTCTGGAATGGAGACGCGAAGATTCGGGCGATTGATTTTGCTGGGGGTACGGTGGTGCACATGAGTTCCGGTTGGTCTGCCTTAATCCTCTGTATCATTCTTGGAAAACGGAAAGGGCACGAAAAAATTAACATGGCACCGCATAGTATGACTTTGTGTGCCATTGGCACAGGAATGCTTTGGGTCGGATGGTACGGATTTAATGCCGGTTCTGCTGGGGCCGCTGATGGCGTCGCCGCCAGTGCCTTTATGACGACCACAATCGCAGCAGCCGTTGCGTCGCTGGTTTGGCCGGTGATTGAATGGATTCTCCGTGGTAAACCGTCCGTCCTCGGATTCTGTTCAGGTGCTGTCGCTGGGTTAGTCATGATCACACCCGCCGCAGGCTTTGTCAGCGCAAAGAGTGCTTTCATTATCGGGATTATCGCCGGAGTTGTTCCCTACCTCGCTTGTGCCTACTTGAAACCGTTACTCAAGTATGATGACGCCTTGGATACTTTCGGTGTCCATGCCGTGGGCGGAACAATTGGAGCTATTCTCACCGGCATTTTTGCTTCGTCCGATGTAAACCCCAATTTGCTCACTGCGAATGCTTATGCCGCCAAAAATGGTCTCGATAAATTGGTAGCGAATGGCGGATTGGTTGCGGAACAATTTAAGGCCGTCGGTATTACTCTGGTCCTCTCAATCGTGGGAACAGTCGTGATCGCTTTCATCGTTAAGGCGGTGATAGGTCTTCGTCCTTCTGAAGAAGCGGAGACTCAAGGTCTGGATCTCGCCGAACATGGCGAAGAAGCTTACCACAGTTAAAATTGCTCGCTGTCACAGGCCGCTCAGTTTCTCTGGGCGGCCTTTTCTTTTAGCGATTTCTACCAGACCAACTCTAGGGTTGCTGGATCTCAAAGCACTTCGATAATCATAGCCGTCGTATTATCGCGTCCGCTCTGGGCCACCGACGCATCGACCATTCGCTTGCCGCAACCCGCATCCATGGGACTCAAAAGTGCCTCTAATAAGGCTGCATCATAAAGACCTTCGCAAAGGCCGTCCGTGCAAAGAAGAATGCGGTCGCCTGGATTCAGAGCACAGGCTCCCACTTGAGGAGTCACGTAAAGGTTTCCAGCGCCCAAAGCCTTTTGAAGGACATTTTTACCAGGATGGACGCGGGCTTCCCATTCGGTGATTTTTTGGTTACGAAGAAGCCATCCAACATGGGTGTCGTCTTCGGTCATCTGCCGCAACTGGCCTCCTGCTGTGGACCAGTGATAAATGCGGCTATCTCCGATATGCGCAAAGTATACCAAGTGAGGCGTGAACCAACAAAGGCTGAGAGTGGTTTCCATACCTCGACATTCCTCATAACACTGACCCAAATGAACTAAAGCACGGTGAATTTGCTGAAATAAGTCGTTAAAGATTTCAGCGAAGTCGACAGGTAACCCGCAGGAAGTTCGCTTGAAAGCCCGGGGCAAAAGAGTGGTAATTTTTTCAATAGCGATGTTGCTGGCAAATTCCCCAGCTTGTGAGCCGCCCATTCCATCGCTGACCGCAAAAACCTTGTCTGAATCGAGCAGAGATCCTTCGCCAAACCGACCTAAGCGGATCAGTTCATGGGAATTAAATTGCAACCCTAAAAAGGAATCTTCGTTGTTAGAACGAAATCTCCCGGTATCACTTTGACCCGACCAGCGCAAGTGAGGCACTTGAGAATTCAAAGTTGCGCCTCCGAGGGAGAGACGGATTCGAGAAGGGTAGCGAACTCGAAGTCGATAAGACAAAATCGTCCATCACTGATTCGGTAGGTGACATTACGAAGGGCGGGATCGTCGTGCCGAACACCGTAGTGCTCTAATTCGGCAAAGAGTTCCTGAGCACGTTGTTGATCGAGACGCTCGACGCGTTGCCCGCAGTTGCTGGTGACGATTCTTAATCGGTCGGGGTCGGCTTCGAGCAATCTGGGGACAAAGTAGCAACCGCGTTCTTCAAGGTGTAGAAGAATGCGCACCTCAGTTTCAAATCGGTGGGCGGCGTTGAATCCGCGATAAATCTTAATAACTCGACCATCAAAGGTCAGATTTACCGAGGATCGCACGGTATCTTTAACTTGTATCACGCGTCTTCTTACGAACTAAGATTCTGTTGGGTGTCTAATTTTGTGCAACCCGATCAAAACTACCCACTGAAGGAAAGGCGAGGAGGTCTAAAAAAAGGCTGCTAACCGTCGAACTCTCCGTACACACTCTCTCCGAGTTGATTCCGAGTCAAAAGAGGATTGCAACGGAGTGCTGGCACTTCGTCTGCTTCAAAAAATTCACACACGGAATCCGACTGAGTAGAGACAAACCATCACATCATGGCAAAATACAAACTCGAATGCATCTGGCTCGATGGCTACGAGCCGGCAGCAAACCTGCGCAGCAAGACGCAAGTCAAGGAATTCAGCACCTTTCCGAAGCTGGAACAACTCTCCATGTGGGGGTTTGACGGTAGCTCCACACGGCAGGCTGAAGGCCGGAATTCGGACTGCATGCTGAAACCAATTGCGATCTATCCTGACACCACCCGCAAGAACGGCGTTCTGGTCATGTGCGAGGTTATGATGCCCGATGGCACTACCCCTCACCCTAGTAATTCTCGGGCAACCATTTTGGATGATCCGGGCGCGTGGTTTGGTTTCGAACAGGAGTACTTCTTGTACAAGGACGGTATCCCGCTGGGATTCCCCACAAACGGGGGTTATCCGTTTCCCCAAGGCGAATACTACACCGGCGTCGGTTACAAAGCCGTGGGCGATATCGCCCGCGAAATCGTCGAGGAACATCTCGATTTATGTCTCGATGCAGGGATTAACCACGAAGGTATCAACGCCGAGGTGGCCAAGGGCCAGTGGGAATTTCAGATCTTCGGCAAAGGCTCGAAGAGTGCGGCAGATCAAGTCTGGGTGGCCCGTTACCTGTTGATGAGGGTCTGTGAGAAATACGGTATCGACGTGAATTTCCACTGCAAACCATTGGGCAAAGACGTCGACTGGAATGGATCGGGAATGCACGCTAATTTCTCGACAGAACATCTTCGAGAATTAGGTGGGAAAGAGTATTTCGAGGCCCTCATGGCTGCTTTTGATAAGTTCAAAAATGAACATGTCGCCGTGTATGGCCCCGACAATCATCTTCGATTGACCGGTCTGCATGAAACACAGTCGATCGACAAATTTAACTACGGTATCGCCAATCGCGGGGCCTCTATTCGAGTTCCCCACAGTTTTGTCAATAACGGTTACAAGGGTTATTTGGAAGATCGTCGTCCTAATTCGCAGGGTGACCCGTACAAGATTGCTAGCCGCATTCTGCAAACAATTGCCACTGTCCCGATTTCTAAACCCTCGGCGCCCGCAGTCGCCAAGAAAGGAAAGAAAGGTTAAGTCCGATCAAGCCATAGGGCCCCATAAAAGCCTGAGCTTCGGCTCAGGCTTTTCTTTGTTAAATGATCCAATTAAGCCTATCCAAGAAAGACTAGGCAGTTTAGATCTAAGAAAATTCAATGCAGCAGGCGAACCAAAAATGCAAACTTGCATGGTACTTTTTGAGTCTATTCCGTCCGAAGCTGTTCCGGTGGATAGCTTGATACTCGCACCATTGGTAAATAAGGATTTGCACCAATGAGTTGGGTCCATATCATCTCGCACTATGACACGTTCAAACGGCAAAATTAGGGCGGCTATCCTCCTATTGGTAATCGCCCTTGGCGCGTCAGGATGCGGAGGTTTGAGTGGCACTCACACTGTTTCACCGGCATCTCTCCTGCTCCCAGGTCTGCTAAGAGTCACCCCTATTAAGTCGGCACCTGGAGTCGATTCGGCATCGGTGACCCAATTAAACCCCGTTTCCCCGTCATCAGATTTTTCACGGAACTAATTTAGAATCATGCGCTTCCCCCTCGCGCCGACCGCCAAAATCGTCCGCCACATCGTCACCAACAAACTTAAGGGCAACCGCAAGTTTGCAATGGTGCTTCAATTAGAGCCCTTACATACCTGCAATCTGACCTGTACCGGTTGCGGGCGGATTCGTGAATATTCCACGTCCATGAAGGACATGGTGCCACTAGAGCAATGCTTAGCAGCTGCCGACGAATGTGATGCGCCGATGATCTCAGTCTGTGGTGGCGAACCCTTGATCTATCCAAAAATCGAGGAACTTGTTGCAGGACTCCACGAGCAAGGCCGGATGGTGTACATTTGTACTAACGGCGTCTTTATGCGGAGGAAGATGCGGGAATACATGGCCGCCTGTTATACGCCAGCCATGGAAGAAGCGCTTCGCCAGTTGGTGAGCGAAGAGTTAGTGAACGAAAAAGAGGCCACAACCATTCGCTTGAGCGATGCTATTGCCCGCCAAAAAATCGTAATTAAGCCGAGTAAATGGCATTACTGGAATGTCCATGTCGACGGCTTAGAATTCACTCACGATCTAATTGTTGAACGCGAGGGCGTGTTTAAAGAATGTATCTTGGCCATTAAAATGGCAAAAATTCTCGGTTATCAAGTGGCCACGAATACCACGGTCTATCGGGAAACTGATGTGCAGGAATTAGAGGACATGTTCAAGTTCCTCAGTTCCCTTGGGGTGGACGGCCACACTATTTCCCCTGGTTACGATTATGATGCGGCGAAGAAGGATATGGTAAAGCGGTTGGGGAAAGATCCGGCTGACTTCTTCATTACCCGAGACATGACGCGGGCGAAGTTCAAAGATATCCAACGGTGGGGCGATATGTTTACCATCTTTGGGACTCCGGGCTACTTAGAGTTTCTCGCTGGCAAACGGGAGTTAGCCTGCAGTGCTTGGGCGGTTCCTACCTATAATGTTCGAGGATGGAAAGCCCCTTGCTACGTGATGACTGAAGCTCATCATCCCACTTATCAGGATATGCTTTCCAAGGTGAACTGGGATAAATTTGGTGTGGACGCAAAGGGATGTGGACGTGATTCACGGTGTGAAAACTGCATGATGCATTCTGGGTTCGAACCCTCGGCGGCCTTAAGCAACAGTCCTCGGGACAGTTGGGTTAACTTCAAGTACAACTTCGGCTCCCGTCCTCCTCCTTATCCGGCAAGTGCTGAACTCACCCGAACAGCTTATAACGGTGACACCATTGGCAAAGGACATCTCGCTGAGGCTAAAGCCGCAGTCAGTCGGGAGTTCTCCGGATCTAAGTCGGCTTTTGCCCGCAACGGGAATGCCATCCCCCACGCTACCGGACACGACCATCCCTCTGAGACTGAAACTTCCGGTGGTGGCTGTTCTACGGGACCCGCGAACGATCAACTGGCCGACCTCAAAGCTAAAATTGCAGCGGCTAAGATGACGGAGATCCAGCCCAAGTAATTTATCGCCGCACACCTCTCGTAAAACCTAAATAAGTTTCAGTAAACTCAGCTAACCTGCATGCCTGCTCTTTTCCTTTCTCCTCCTTCTTTTGATGGCTTCGATGGCGGAGCGGGTGCCCGTTATCAAGCTCGGCGCGAGGTGACATCTTATTGGTATCCTACTTGGCTCGCCCAACCCGCTGCTTTAGTCCCTGACTCTCGTTTGCTGGATTGTCCGCCGCACAATATTGATATTAAGGAAACACTGCGGATCGCTAAGGACTATAACCACGTCATTATTAACACCTCTACACCGTCGATGAAGAACGACAGTAATGTTGCTGAGGCGATTAAAGCCCAACGACCGGAGACCAAGATCGGGTTTGTCGGCGCACACACCGCGGTGCTTCCCACGGAGACTTTAAAAGCGTCTGCGGCGATCGATTGGGTCGGGCGGAAAGAGTTCGACTTCACCTGCAAAGAAGTCTGTGAAGACCGCCCCTTAGAGACTGTATCCGGTCTTAGTTTTAAAAAAGAAGGAAGGATCATTCACAATCCTGAACGCGAGTTGATCCACAATATGGATGTGCTTCCTTGGGTGGCGGATGTCTACAAGCGAGATCTCGAGATTGAGAAGTATTTTATCGGGTATCTGCTGCATCCGTATATCTCGATGTACACGGGGCGCGGTTGTCCGGCGCAATGCACTTTTTGTCTTTGGCCACAGACTATTGGCGGACACAAATACCGAGTGCGCTCTGCTGAGAATGTCGCTGCAGAGATGGCGCACATGAAGAAATTGTTTCCTCAGGTTCAGGAATTTTTCTTCGATGACGATACGTTTACGGCCAACCTGCCACGCGCCCGAGAGATAGCTAAAAAACTAGCCTCTCTTGGAGTTCACTGGAGTTGTAATAGTCGAGCCAATCTGGACTACGACACCATCCGGTTTTTAAAGGATTGCGGGCTTAGATTATTCCTTGTCGGCTACGAATCGGGAAGTGACGAGACGTTAAAGCGGATTAAGAAAGGTGTCACCACGGATGAGATGCGCCGATTTACCAAAGCCTGCCAGCGAGCAGGTGTGGTGATCCATGGCACCTTTATCCTTGGGCTTCCGGTGGAAACCCGCGAATCGATCGAGCAGACAATTCAGTTTGCCCAAGAGTTGGATGTTTTTTCTCTACAAGTTTCCTTAGCCGCACCCTATCCGGGAACGGAGTTGTACGAGATGGCACGGCAAAACGGTTGGTTTGCCAAGAAAGACAAGGCTGACATTCTTCATGGTGACGGATTTCAGCAGTCTACGTTAGAATATCCTGGACTCTCCAAGGAAGAAATCTATGAGTCGGTAGATCGTTTCTATCGCCGGTATTATCTCCGATCAGGGCCGATTCTGCGAATCGTCAAGACAATGCTGGAAGACAAATCCATTCTCGTTCGGCGGTGTCGCGAAGGATTTGAATTCTTCCGAAGCCTAGGTCAGCGAAAAGCGGATCAGGTTGCCGCCCAAGGCCTAATTCATTGACGTCTAGCCGAAAAAGGCCGTTCTACAAAGGAGACTGAAAAACCGCCTTTTGGGCGTTACTTCGGCAAGCGTGAGTGAAAGAAGACTTAAGAACCTATCAAAGTCTGGGATAGACAATAAACACCTTGGATTCCACAGCGCTGTCTTCATTCGTAACCACATATCCCAAGTCACTCGATTCTCATTTGCCTGAGTAACGTGAGCATTCGTTGGGAACCCAAGTTCCCTAGTGAGCAAAAAATGGGGTATTCAGCGACCGAAGGCGGGGGTACAAGTCAGGGATGACCGACAGGATTAAGCTTTCGTCGCTGCTCAAAAATCCAGACTCGTTCAAATTACAAACCCAGTAGCTTAGAGTAGTACTGTTAACCCCAACTATTTGCAGGCAAAAATAGATCAAGATTGACCATCACAATGATGTGACGCTTGTTTGTCTCCGCCGGCAAGGGGCAACTAGCCGCGCCCAAGTCAACCGATCACAGCAAAGGCTTTGAGAGAATGAATGCCTCTTACTTTCCGCCTCAAAAGCAAATTTTTATCAGCTGAGCAGATGCATGTCAGGACGATTCTGTAAACCCAACGCAAACAATTTATGCGAACTAATCTACTAAGATACTTTTACTCTCTGCAACTCGTCCTCGCCGCCCTCGCCGTTACGTCTGCCTGCCTTCTCGTCGTCTCTGCCCACGCCCAAAAGGCTGAATCCTTCCCGCCAACCTACGCCGATCCAGCGGTGCCGTTACTGCAACTGCCGACGGACTTCCGCGCCCGGCGCGCCACGGCAAACATTAGTTTGCTGCCGGGCAAGCCGGTCGAGATCTTCAACGCCACGGGAGCGGGTTGCGTGCGCCACCTATGGTTCGTGTTCGGTGAGAAAAATATCGAAGATCTGTTCATCGAGATCACGGTCGATGGTGCTGCCGAACCTCAGGTGCGGATGCCCTTTCGCTCGTTCTTCGGCGCGCTGTTGGGCTTCGAGGATTACCACATCAACAGCGCTGGATTGGCAAATTTTCCCAACTTCACGATCACCAACGATGTCCACATCCCCACCAAAGCGTCGCCGGGATGGAACCTCTATCTACCAATCCCGTTCTCAAAGGGTTGTCGTATTGCGCTGCATGCGGGATCCGCGAAGAACGGCGGTGGGATGATCGACTGGCAACAGTACCGAGACGGAATGAAGCTGACGCCGCTTCGCTTCCACGCGCAACGGAACATCGCGCAACCCGGCAAACCCACCGAACCGTTTCCGATCGCGGAAACCGAGGGCACTGGATTCCTCGCCGGCTACATCATGGGTTGGCGTCAGCGGGATCACGGCGACATGGTCTTTCACAATAGCGGCACGCGCCTGCTCATCGATGGCCAGACCGATCCTCACGTCATTTGTGGTCACAACGTCGAGGACGACTTCGGCTTCTCGTGGGGCTTCAACCAGTATCAGACGCGCTGGGTCGGTTGCCCCTATCGAGACAACCGCAGGCGCACCGATCAAGACGGTGTGTACTACCGATTCTTCGGCCCAGATCCGATCCCGTTCCGCTCATCGCTGATTTTCACCTCCGCCGCACGTCCGGATGACTACGAAGCCGTCTCCTACTTCTACAAGGTCCTAGGATCGAAGGCCCCGCCGTTCGTGGCACCACAAGGTTGGCAGGTCATCGGCCCATTTCCCGACAGCGACAACCTTGAAGCGTTCAAGAAATCCGACCCCAATTTCGTGCGGCAGTTGTCTCAAGGGAACTGGGCCCGAAAAGTTACCTTGGGCGGAAAAGAATTCACGAGCCACAACCTCACCGCGAAGTTCGGCTGGGTTCGGCTCGAAGGGGTGTATCAGACGCGTTACCCCTACCCGCGCACGGATCAGTCGTTCTATGTCCACGCCACCGCGACCAGCGGTTCGAAGCGTCGTGTTAAGTTGCGTCTCAGTTTGGACAACTGGGCCATTGTTTACCTCAACGGGCAGCAAGTGGCTCTGATCGATCATGCCGAGGAATTCGAGACGGTGAAGATTCCCGTCACGCTCAACAAGGGAGACAACCAACTCTTGATCAAAACCAACAACCGTATGAACCGCGAACGGCATCTCTGGGCGATCCATTGTGCGGTGGAGTAATTTGAGATCGTCATTTGGGTAAACTCTCGTCGATGAATTTCCGCATCCTGACTTTCTTTTTCGCCACCGTACTAGTGTGCACTTCACATGAAAAGAGAAATAGATAGCCTACCCCATAGTTCTTGCTCCGCGGTGACTAAGCCGGTTGAGCTAATTGAGCCTCGGAGGGGAGTACTTATCGCAAAGAGTGCCGGAAACAGGGTTACCGAGTCGGACTGAGACGATGAGGAATCAGGGCCCGCTTTGATGGGGAAAATTGCACCTTCAACTAAGTAGATCGCGACGGTTACCTCTCATACCCTCAATCTGTAGTTTTTGGTCCTAGCCGAAGACACCTTTCGCAACGGTCCCGCTGACATCGGTCAGTCGAAAATCTCGTCCAGCGAACCGGCAAGTGAGCTTCTCATGGTCCAGTCCGAGCAAGGCAAGAATGGTGGCGTGCAGATCGTGTAGATGCATCTTGTTCTCGGTGGCATACCAACCGTAATCGTCAGTTGCACCATAAGCCGTGCCCGCCTTTACCCCCGCTCCAGCCATCCACATTGTAAAGCCTTCGGGGTTGTGGTCGCGGCCATCGCGGCCTCCTTGGGCCGTCGGGGTGCGGCCAAACTCTCCACCCCAGAGCACCAGTGTGTCTTCCAGAAGTCCTCTCGCTTTTAAATCCTTCAACAGTCCAGCAATCGGTTTGTCGACTTCCGCTGCATTCTTGGCGTGCCCCTTCCGCAAGTCGCCGTGCTGATCCCATTGAACTTCCCCGTCGCTATGGGTGACTTGGATGAATCGCACGCCCCGCTCCGCAAAGCGTCGTGCCATCAGACACTGCTGCCCAAAGTTTGCTGTAGTCTTGTTATCCAATCCATAGAGCCGTCGGGTGATTTCAGATTCGCCCGTAAGATCTTGGGCTTCTGGCATCGCCATCTGCATTCGGAAGGCCAACTCAAATGAGTTGAGACGGCCTTCGAGTGCTGGATGGCTCCCCACCTGCCGGAGATGCTCTTGATTCATCGCAGCAAGCAGATCGAGTTGCTCTCGCTGCTGCGTTGGGCTCTGGCGCGAATTCCGAATGTGACGTACCATCGCGTCCGCTGCCGGAACAGTTGCGTTGCCGAGTGGCGTCCCTTGGTAAGCCGCTGGGAGAAAGGCCGCGCCCCAGTTATTCACGCCCCCGTGGGCGAAGGTGGGGCAGATAGTAATGAATCCAGGGAGATTCTGATTCTCTGTGCCCAGTCCATAGCTGATCCAAGAGCCCATACTTGGACGGACAAAATTGTCGCTGCCGGTGTGAAGTTTCAAGGCCGCGCCGCCATGTGCAGCATTGGTTCCATGCAGTGAACGAAGAATGCACAGGTCATCTACGCACTGCGCCACATGCGGGAATAATTCGCTGACGGGCAAACCGCTCTGCCCGTGATTTATGAACTTCCATGGAGATTTGAGCAATTCGGCCGTTGGTGCGAATTGAACCCGCGGTTTTTGGCCAGGAAATAATTTTCCATCGTCGCGGTCGAGCAGCGGCTTAGGATCAAAGGTATCCACCTGCGAAGGACCTCCTTTCATAAAGAGAAAAATAACCTGCTTAGCTCTGCCATGGAAGTGGGGGCGTTTCGGAGCCAGCGGATTTATAGCGGGGGCACGTTCCCCTGCGGACGTCAGCAGGGAAGTGGCCGCGAGCCAACCGAAGCCCAAGCTGAGTTCTTGCAACAACCGCCGCCTAGAGAGAGTTAGAGGTGAACTGGAATCGGGAGCGTTCATGGGCAATGTTCAGTTCAAATAGATGAATTCACTCGATGCCAATAAAGTTTGGCAAAGGGTTATCCACGCCTCCAAGCGTGCAGATTCCGAAACAACTCCCCGGCCCTGCGCCGTCTGGGAGGAACGGAGAAATGTCTCAGCCAAACGACGCTCCAGCACGGAGGGAGTCCGACCAAACGCATGCAAGTAGGCTTGGAGCAACCGTTGGACGTCCGAGGAATGCGGAGGAGCGAGCAGACGTTTGGCGAAGCCTTCGGCAGCCTCCAAAACGAGCGCGCTATTCATCATCATCAGAGCCTGAGGCGCTACCACGGTCGCCGCCCGATTGCCGCTAGTGATAGAGGGATCCGGGTAATCGAACTGCTGGAAGAGATCGTAGAGATGGTTTCGAATCACCGGCAGGTACACGGCTCGACGTGGACTCTCATAGGTAGTGGCGTCTTTGGATGTATGATTAAAGACGAACTCACGGTTCTTCAGTGGAATCGTTTTGCCGACCATTGTCAGATCTAGTTTACCTGCGACGGATAACAGATTGTCGCGAATTTCTTCCGCATCGAGGCGCAACAACGAAAAGTGTGAGAGGAGCGCGTTCTCGGGATCAACATCCTCGACTTCGCGTGACCCGTTCACCGACATCTGGTAGGTGCTGGAGAGCATGAGGAGGCGGTGCATGGACTTCATGCTCCATCCATCTAACACAAAACGGTGAGCCAACCAGTCGAGGAGTTCAGGATGCGAAGGTCGCTCCCCTAAGAGCCCGAAATTGTCCGGACTCGCCACCAAGCCCCGCCCAAAATGCCAACGCCAGATTCGATTGACCAACACCCGAGCTGTCAATGGGTGCTGCGGGTCCGCCAACCAACTAGCAAGCTCCAGTCGTCCGCTCTGACGTTCGCCAAATTCAGGAGGAGGACCAAAGCTCATCGCCCGCGGCACTCTCCGAGGGACCGATTTTCCTAGGGTCAGATGACTTCCCCTTAGATGCACCTGAATCGTCTTCAAAATATTCGTGCCCTCCTCCACCCCCATGGTGCTGGCGGGCTCCGGGGCCTCAGCCTCCAATGCCTTTAGAGCGGTGCGCAGTGCTTCAATCTGAGCGACTGTGTTGCTGGAATACTGTCTTTCCGGTTCCCGAGGTAACGCATTCGTACCAAGGGCGGTGAGAAGCAAACGATTCGCTTCTGAGACACGGTTGGTCAGGGAGGTCTTCTGAGCGGCAAGACGCTCAGAATAGGCTTTTTGGATCTGAATGTCGGCAGGCGTGGAGACCGAAGGCTCGTGCCACTTGGCGATGGTCGCAAGATCGTCCATGGTCCGAGTGCTTTTGAAAATTGCTGCCAAGGAGTAGTAATCATCTGTAGGGATTGGATCAAACTTGTGATCGTGACAGCGAGCGCAGCCCAGAGTTGCACCGAGAAAAGCTCGCCCGAAAGTTTCGATCTGCTCGTCAATGATATCCATCTCCAGCTTCATCTTGTCGGGTTCAGCTAAGAGTTTCGGTCCGATACAAAGAAAACCAAGGGCTTCGAGTCGATCGTGTCGAAGCGTCAGATCTTCGGTGGTTGGTAGGAGATCGCCCGCAATCTGTTCGATCAGAAACAGGTTATAGGGTTTGTCTGCGTTGAACGACCGAATAACATAGTCTCGATAACGCCAAGCATTGCCGAAGGCGACGTTTTCATCCAAGCCATTTGAGTCTGCATAACGCGCCACATCAAGCCAATGACGTCCCCAGCGCTCACCATACCTTGGCGAGGCGAGAAGTCGCTCCACAAGCCGAGCGAAGGCATCGGGTGATCGATCCTCGAGAAAGGTCTCAACCTCGTCTGGGTTCGGCGGAAGCCCAGTAAGATCAAAGGTCGCCCGGCGAATCAGTGAGCGACGGTCCGCAGGAAGAGCCGGTTTGATACCCTTTTGTTCGAGCGTGGCGAGGATGAAGGCATCCACAGACGACCGCACCCATACCTTGTTTCGGACCGCTGGAACCGCCGAGTTGGAGACAGCCTGCAGAGCCCAAAAGCTCGAGGTCTTCACTGGAATTAGGACAGCCTTATCGTCAGCAAACAATGTAGCCTCACCCAGAAGACAGAGAAGCAACCCGGCCCAACTAAAGGTTAGAAAACCGAGCATCTTCATGTAACATCGACGCATGGCAAGTTTTTCAAATTAGGAATAGAATAATAACCAAAGACAAAGCCAAGCTTCCGAATCATTCAACGAAGAAAAGGGAGGTATTGATTCCGCTCGGCTTCCATGCTCAATGCGCCCGGTATCCGAACTAGTTCGAAGATTCATTTTTATGGTTCTGCGACGTTTTCGGAGAGTCATCAGAGAGTTGGCTGCCTGAGTTTCCTGACTACAAAGTAGGGCAGGAGTATCTTAAGGTATTTCATCGAGGTGAATCCTCAGGAGTGACGCCTAAAAGCGCTGAACAGGCTATGCAAGTCATCCATATAAGCATTGGTGAGTAGGGTAATCTATGGGGAGAGACCTCTTTCTCGATGGCAACCCACTGAAAAAGTCGAAGAACTTTTTTTGTTGAATTCGACACTCGTTTAACCAAGCCAAATCCTTCGATAATAATTTTTTACCACCCACAGGAGAAAGCAGTCATAGGTCATTTTTGTAGTGCCTGAGGCTTAGGGGGACTTCCAAAAACCGAGCTTTTTGAAACGTGACGTTTGAAATTAAAATTTGGAAAAAAACCGACGGCAGTCTGCGGCTCGATGGAATGAACCGAGTGGTTCCGAGAAAGAGTGGGAAGGGTTTCGAGAGGTCTGACGAAGGCGTCC
>SIAZ01000057.1 GCA_009695405.1 Pedosphaera sp.
CAGTTTCAGCGCCGTCTCCGGGGCAGTGGTCAGTTCTGGACCCGCCCCGGCCTTACCCATCTCCTTCAACTCTGCGTCCTGGTCAAAAACAAGGACGATCACCTCCTCTGGAACTGATTCTTACCGTCAACTCGTGAATGCACGGCCCTCGCATGGACAAAAATGATGCGCGTCGAAACTCGAACCGAGATATTGAAGAAGTTGCGGCGGCGTTACAATCGAGAGGGTGCTGATTACAAATGAAGCGCCTAGATCAGGCTGTGGAACTCGTGGGTTACCCGAGGAAATCTGCTATTCGAGCGCTTAGGGCGGAGGAAATGGCGAGTGCGGTGTGAATTAACCTTGGACGGTCGGCGAAGTATGCTTCAAGGCTGCTAATACCGTGGCTGAGACCGATCTGGATCTGCTGTGCACCTTCGTTGAGGAATTGGGTTCTTTGTCCTATTTCAGGACACTCTTTTTTCCCTCATGACTCCAATTTTTTAGTTTCAGTTACCACACTAGTTACCACCCCACGAGCTAGGCGTGTCCGTAACAAAGTTCCAACCCCAACGACGATCGAGTCTCGTACCAATTTCCCTGTGGTCGCATCAAAAGTGAGGGAATAGCCACGATCTAAAACACTTTGAGGTGAAAGTAGCCGCAACCGCGCTTCCAATGCTTTCAAAGCCCGACGCTGCCGTTCCAATTCCGCTGCCGGCAGTAAGGATAATCGCTGGATTACTCCGTCCAAGGACAGTCGCCATCCCCGTAAACGTACTGCCGGCCGCACTGCTGACAACCGCTGATGCCGTCCTGCCAAGTCACGTCGACGTTCCTTTAAGTTGCGCAGGAGTGCCTGTTTCAAAGCTTCTATTGCCTCATCGAGTCGCTGCGCACGCTCTTCCAGACGGCGGCGTGGATGCATTCGCAAGAGGCGATGCCGCAGACGGTTTAGATCCTCTTCAGCGAGTCTGAGTTCGGCTTCTACGGCAGCGAGAAGTCGATTGCCTGATTCGTGCACAAACCCGCGACTTGCCACATACTGTTCGGATAGAATCTCAGCTGCGGCACTCGGGGTTGCTGCTCGTAGATCAGCGGCAAAATCGGCGATAGTAAAATCGATTTCGTGACCAACCGCTGAAATCACGGGTACGACTGACGACGCTATAGCTCGGGCCACACACTCTTCATTGAAGCACCACAGATCTTCGATTGAGCCTCCGCCCCGGGTAACCAAGATTAAATCGACCCGACCTCCTTGGGTTGCATACCGATTCAAACGGCCTATGGCCGCCGCAATTTCAGAGGCGGCACTGGAGCCTTGGACTCGGACAGGTTCCAATAAAATCATCGGTGAAAACCGACGCTGCAGGACATGTAATACATCTCGGATGGCTGCCCCCGTTGGAGAGGTTACCAGTCCAATTTGGACAGGAAACTTCGGAATCATCCGCTTCCGGTTGGAATCGAAAAGCCCCTCCGCCGCCAAGCGAGCCTTCAAACGCTCGAAGGCAGCTTGCAGAGCACCCACTCCGGCGACTTCGACGTCACTCACTCTTAACTGATAATGGCCACGCACCTCATAAACGGTGAGATCTCCACTGAGAACCACCTGAGCCCCCTCCTTTAAAGCCGCCCGTCCCGCGCCTCCCTGTCCCCGAAACAGAACACAACTCAACTGCGCCCCAGGATCCTTAAGGACAAAATAAGCGTGACCCGAAGATTGTAATCGATAGTTGGAGACTTCACCTGCCACGCGTCGATCGATAAAGTTGCCTTCAATTTGACGCTTCAATTGCAAGGTCAACTCGCTGACAGTTTCAGCTTTTCGAGCGATCTCCGCCGGACTAAAAAGTTCGCTACCAAACTCCCACTGACTTTTGCTACCACACGCCATAATCTTCTTGGTTCAATTCTCAGTTAAAGCTTCCGACACACGGCGAATACTGCGTGCTCGGCCTGTCGTTTCATCGATATCAATCAAGGCCCCCTGTAGCCGTATCCAACCCGATGCCACCTCGAATCGTTGGGGTTGGTTGGTCAGAAAACGGCGGATCACCGGAGCAACCTCACGACCTAAGACCGAATCATGCGGGCCAGTAAATCCGGCATCGGTCAAATAAGCAGTACCACCGGGAAAGACTTGTTCATCTGCCGTTTGCACATGGGTATGTGTTCCCACGACCGCAGAGACCTTCCCATCCAACATCCGCCCCATAGCAATCTTTTCGGAGGTTGCTTCTCCGTGAAAATCCATAAAAATGATCGGAGTAAAAGCTCTGATTCTTTCCACTTCGACGATCGCCAAAGTAAACGGATTTTCAATGGAGGGCATAAAGGTGCGCGCTTGAAAATTTAAGACGGCTACTGACGGTTGCCCCGACCGTTCCACAACGATACTTCCCGATCCCGGCACGCCAACCGGATAATTACCGGGTCGCAGAAGACGAGGTTCCTTGGCTAGCAACGCCGCCGTTTCCTTCTGGTCCCATACATGGTCACCGGTGGTAATTACGTCTACCCCATAACTGAAAAGTTCCGTCGCAATCGTTGCAGTGATTCCATTGCCGCCGGCGCTGTTCTCTCCGTTGGCCACAACAAACCCAATGCCCTCTCGAGCCACTAATTTAGGCAGCAAGAGGCGGGCCGCTCGACGACCTGGTTCTCCGACGATATCACCAAGAAACAAGAGAATCACCGCCCGCAATCCTGCCTGTCCAGTCTCCTTGGTGGAAGCCGAATGACCTAGAACGTCGTTTCTAATTTCCGATTGATTGGCAAAGAAACAGCACTTGAAAGGGATTTAGAATTAAGGGCTCTGTCGGAGAACAGTGAGACGTCGAGTTTGGATACCTTTAAATTCCTGCTTGGCACCCTTCGGCCAGATGATTTCAACAGACTCTGCACTCCCATTGGGGCCGAGCCCGATAGTCACGGGAAGTTCGCTCGAGCTGAGGTAACCCCGGGTCGACGTTATTTCGCGGTGGAGTCTATGAGAGCCGCTGTGAACCCGGATGAGGGCACCGATGGAGTCTCGGTTGCAAGTGGATCCGATCAACTTCAGGCGAATCCAAGAGTGCCCCAGTCCTTGATCGTTGCGCAGTAACATGGGGGTACCGCCTGTCTGGGTGAGGATCAGGTCCTCATCGCCGTCGCCATCGATATCGGCTCGAGCACCGCCCCGTCCGACAATGGGTGTAAACAGGGCAGAACCCGCTTGAGCCGATTGGACAGGTACGAAGCCGGCATCGCCGGCATTCCAAAAAAGTTGCGCGCTTTGTCGATACTTTTGACTGGCTTGAACCTTGGTAATTTCCTCTTCTAGATGCCCATTGGAGCTCAGTAAATCGAGTCGCCCATCCAGATCCCAATCGAAGAAAAACACCCCAAATTTGAGTGGGAGTCGACTGGCGGGTCCGATACCCCAAGAAATAGATTCGTCGGTGAACAGTCCAGGATCTGTACCAGCGACATAGAGCGCCGTCATTTCGTTGGCAAAATTACCAATAGCAATTCCGAGTCGGCCATCCGGAGTAAATCGAGCGGCATCAATTCCCATGGCGCCTCGAGTGTTGCCGTAGCTATCGAAGGCTAGACCGGTTAGAGCACCCACTTCCTCGAATCGACCGTCCTTACGATTTTGAAAGACGAAGTTTTGTACCGTATCATTGGCGACGATCAGATCCATGAAACCGTCGTTGTTAAAATCAACAGCAGCGACTCCCAGAGTCTTGGCCGCAGGAACTCCCGTGGCAGGGTTCTTGATCTGGACTCCAGCCGTCGCACTTATGTCGGTGAAGGTGCCATCCCCGTTGTTGCGATAAAGATAAGGAAAAGTGCCTTCAAAATTCATAGGGGGCCCATAAGCGCGGGTTGTACCGTCGATTTTGTAGCCCACTTCCGCGTCGATTTCCCGCGACCACTTGACATAGTTTGCAACGAACAGATCCAGATCACCGTCGTTATCGAGATCGAACCAAGTGACCGCAGTACTCCAGTCGCTAGGTTTTCCACCAACACCGGACTGGATGGTGACATCATGGAAGTGCCCGCCCCCGTCATTATGGAACAAATGAGCCCCGCCGATGGCGGTGATCAAGAGGTCAGATTTCCCATCGTTATCGTAGTCGGCCACGGCGACGCCCATCCCATGGAGAGGTTGATCAAGACCAGAACCCACCGTGACATCGGTGAAGTGGATAGGTCCATTCGGGAGGGTATCATTGCGATAGAGGCGCGCGGATTGAGATCCGTCTTTTTGCTTCGACCAAGGCCAAGAAGTGCCATTGACCAACAAGAGATCCGGATCGCCATCGTCGTCAAAATCGAAAAAAGCGACCCCGCTACCCATGGTTTCTGGGAGAAGTTTTTCACCATCGGCACCGCTCACATGAGTAAAAGAAATCCCGGCTATGGCAGTAATATCGGTGAAGGGAGCCGTTGGAACCGAGAAGGCGACTTGATTGGTAGCCGAGTGAGGGGCCTCCAAGAGGGTGATTTGAACTTTCGCACTTGGGGTTCGGTTACGCAGCAAGAGGTAAGCTCCAACCCCTAAGACAATGAGAGCAACTAAGAGAGCTATGGACCCTTTAAGACCGGCGGTGATTGCGCGGTCGTCGTGAGGGGCTAATTCCTCGTGATCATCATTTGGGTTAGGCGCGGGTGGCATAGTATCAAAAATGAGTCTGCTTGAGCATCAGGGGGGCGAAAGAGCCTCCGGTCGTTGGAGGTCGTAGATGACAATAGCCTGAGCGGCATGGTCAGCGGGCGGGTGTGCTCGGCGTGCAATGGCGACGGCTCGATCACGGGCATTGTCATCGGGTCGATACCGTTCGTGAAGCTGTCGGTGCTTTGCGCTGCGGGCAGGATCGTTCAAGCTGGCGTGAATAAGACCTAGATTATAGTGGGCGGTTAAATTCTCACTATCGATGAGCAGAGTTTCTTCAAAGCGCTGCGCGGCGGCGCGGAGAAAGTCGCGTTGCATTTCCGGACGCGCCCGTTCCATTTTTGCGCGTTCAAAGAGGGCTTGGCCCAATTCATTAATGACCTCGTAATCTCGGCTAAAGTTCAGACCACGGCGGTCCAATTCTGGGTAGCGATCTTCAAGAATCGATTTGAGATCACGGATAGCGTCGTCGAGGAAGCCATTCTGTTTATTAACCAATCCGCTCAGCCAAGCGGTGGTCCAGCGATTTGCGGCAGGGGTAAATCGATTTGTATCACCGGCACGTTGGAGAGCGTGGACTGTTTCATCAAGGCGCCCTTCTTTAAAGAAAACCCGCGCAAGATTGAGAGCACCGTCGGCGCGGCCGAGACGTTCCACTTGAGTGAAGGCATCGGCGGCTTGGATGAGTTCTCCTTTTTCACTACCACGATCCCCTTTTAGAAAGAGGCCAATACCGTAGTCATTCCAACGTTGCCAGAGAGGAATCACTGGCGTGGTGTTGGTATTCGGCGGAGGGAAGCCGCCTTCAATTTCAAAGGTCAGACGGTCGGAGGCCAAAAGGGAAATCGGCAGATCATTGGTGACTTGAAAAGGAGCCCCCTGTTTGTAGTGAGATCCGTAGACATAATTAAAGTAGATCGCATCGAATTTTCGGTACTGAACTTTGACGTCGACGGTGAGTGGTGTTGTTTGGTTTTTTGGGACAGTTAAACGGTAGTGAAGGACATGAGCTGCGCCTGGGGGTATTTGGTTGTTATAAAGCGGAGTAAAGATGTCCTGAGCGTTCCGTTGATCAATGCGTTGGCCCTCGCGATCGAGCATATAGGCATTGAGAAAGTGAGCCCAAGGATCCACTTCGCCGTGCCGACCACGGGCGCCGGAGCGGCCGATAGTGCGGCCGGCATCAGTGACTTCGACATCAGCCCAAAGTTCGTTGGAATCCACCGTTCCCTGAGTGAGGGGATGACCGAGTCGAAGTGTTCGCACGACGGTTTCGATAAGATAAGTCTGCCCCGGTTTGAGTCGTGGCATAGAAGGCCGAAGCGGGGCGATAAGGTGTCCATCGATTGTTCCGCCCTCTTTTACCCCGAAGATATCAACTCGGATGCAATCTTTGAGAAAAGCCTGATGTTTCTGGAGTGCAGCTTGTCGATCGATGGGTGAGGAAATGAGTGTCGATGCGACCGCCGTATTGGCCGAGGGAAAGAAGTGGCTATGGACCGAGAGATGGTCGTTAGTGCCGTAGCGCTTGGCGGCGAAGTCATCCGACTTTTCCAGCGGCATATGGCATTCAGCGCAGTTGAGTTTGGCTTGGTCAGGGTAGTAAAATGCTCGCGCATTGACACCGGAAACACCCGAGAGAAGATAGGAGTCGTAGTGATTTTGGCCGCGGAGGAACTCCTTGTATTTATTGACGGCTTTAGGGATGCCGACCTTGTGACAGACCGAGCAGAATTCCGCAGTTTTGTGGAAAGGTTTAAGGAATGTTTGTTTATGAAACTGAGGTTTCCCTTTGATCAATTGTTTATTGACGAAGAAGGCCAATGAATCCTTGGGAGAGAAGGCAAAGGGATACTGCACCGGTTCCTCGATGGTGTAGTTGGCATTACCGATGTGGCCTTTTTCCGAACCTTCCAAGCGCGTAATAGAATGGCAAGCCACGCAAGTAATACCGGCCTGCGAGGTTGGGTGTTTGAGCATATCGAAATCAGGATCATCGAAAGCACCTGAGAAGAAAGGAACAGGATCATGGCATCCCGCGCACCAACGCGACATCTGCACGGACCCATCACGAGCGAGAGCTAGGTCGCGAGTGCCTTTAATCGTCGCAAGGTAGAATGGATTATTGAAGGAGCTAAATTTATGGGCGGAATGGATATGGGAATTGTAGGCAACCGGATGACATTCCAAGCAGTATTGATCGTTCATCAAGGCTTTGGCTTGAATAAAAGAACCGGACGATGTGCGAGCACTACTGGGCATGAAGTATTTCTCGCCTGAGACCGGGGCTTTGGCTGACGAGATTCTTGGGTCGTGACGGTGGAGAGCAATCATTCCAGCGACGGCAGCGACCACAGCGCCGCCCCAAGTGAGGCCGACGTTCCATCGAATCCGAGGTCCGGCCAAGCGGTGAAGGATGTAGAGCCAGACACAGAGTAAGGGAGCTACAACGTGGGCCCAATAGGCGATACTTCGACCCTTCTCCGACTTTATTTGGATAAATTCCAAGCCATCGAATCGCACGAGGACAATACCCGAAACCAAGACAACCAAGCTAATGAGAAAAAGGGCATACCCGACATAGACAGCTTTGCGATTCGGTCGATTCCAAGTGTTTCGAATATGAACAACGTTAAAAGCGAGAAAAGGGACAATGAAGAGGAGTCCAACGATCAGGTGACCGAGGAATTGCAGTTGATAAAAATAGTTTTGGTAGCTGATGCCTTGGTCGCGTTCGAGCCAGGTCATGAGTGTCACCGTGAGCAAGTAGACAGAATTTGCGCCTAAAAGTGCGAGCAAGGCCCAAACGGTATTTAGGATCCAACGCAGGCGCGGACCAACGGCGCGATTGTAGCGTCGTTTAGTTCCTAAGGTCTTTGTGGAATCGACTGAAGAAGATTCATCCATGACTGTAAGGATTGAATAGTCAACTGGGTTAGATGTCGCTCCAGCTATTAGGGGCAGAAAGCTTTAATTTTGGGGTGAGTTGGATGGAAAAGTGGGTAATAAGTGGTAAGAGAATTGAGGTTGGAGATTGAAAGGGGGCGGGTTTAGACATCAAGCTTATCCCATGTCTGAGCCCGCATCGGTGCCGGTTTTACTGTCCAAAGGGCAGATTTTTATTCGGCGTCTTTCCAGCACGGTGTTTCTTTGGAGCATCGTCTTAGCGGCCATTTTTTCAGGTAATGAATTTGTTCGGCAATACGTTTTTCTCGGTTTGATGTTGCTCTTGGCCTGTCTTGGTTTGATAGAATTTTACGGGTTGATAGAGCGTCGTTTGTTTGTTCGTTTTCGGCTCTGGGGAATTGCCAATGGCTTATTGCTGATGGTAGCCACCTTTTTTTATCTGACCGTCTATCTGCCTAGTTCCGGATTTAAGGGGCAACCAGGACGGGCTAATGATTTTGAATCCGCCGTGTTAGTGCTGTTTGTTCTTGGGCTTTTTCTTAGAGAATTTGTTTCAAAGAAAAATCAAGGCAATGCCCTGACCGCTATCAGTATGACCCTGCTGGGTCTGATGTATGTCCCGTGGTTGTTGAACTTCATTCAGAAGATTAATTTTTTCCCAGGCGTCGATGGTCGATTTTATGTTCTCTACTTTATTATTGTGACCAAGTTTAGCGATGTGGGGGCTTACTGCACTGGGTCCCTGATAGGGCGTCACAAAATGATTCCGCGTATTAGCCCTGGAAAAACGTGGGAAGGGTTCGTCGGAGCCGTGGTGATTTCAACCGGATGTTCGGTTTGTTTAGCGATCCTTCTGGGTGACCGATTAACAGGTTTGACCGTGCCCCATGCGGTGGTCTTAGGTATTATTTTGAGTTTAGGCGCGGTGGTAGGCGACCTCATTGAGTCGCTTTTTAAGCGGGAGGCAGGAGTAAAAGATTCCGGTCATTTTTTTCCAGGAATCGGCGGTATTTTAGATCTCTTGGACAGTCTGCTGTTTAATGCTCCGCTGATGTATTTGTATCTGCGGCATGTACTGACCCATTGAAACGAGGCGGGTGAGACTATCTCCCAAAGTTACTTTCTTAGGGACTGATCAGTTCAGCGACCTTGGCATGAATATCGCCCGATTTCATGAGTGCTTCGCCGACCAGAATTGCCCGGCAACCCACCCGACGCAGACGGTCGACATCATTTCGAGAGTGAATCCCGCTTTCTCCGACCAGAAGAAGTGGCCCACTGGTTTCGGCGGACCAGAGGAGAGGGGCGAGACGTTCGGTAGTCGAGAGGTCAACCTTGAAACTTTTTAGGTTGCGATTATTGACCCCTATCAAGCGAGCACCGCAGCGGAGAGCTCTTTCGAGTTCTAATTCATCGTGAACTTCCACCAAGGCGGTGATACCTGCGGCATCGGCGAGGGCGTGAAAGTGGGAGAGTTGGACATCATCGAGAATAGCAACGATCAAAAGAATAGCATCAGCGCCCCATTCAATTGCTTCTAAGATTTGGCATTCATTAATGATAAAATCCTTGCGCAAGAGTGGGAGAGAAACGGCCGCACGAATGGCCCTTAAATAGCTTAAAGAGCCCTGAAAAAAGCGTTCGTCAGTGAGAACAGAAAGGCAGCTAGCCCCAGCAGATTCATAGTTTCGAGCAATACGAACAGCGTCAAAGTCAGGGCAGATAACTCCCAGACTAGGGGAGGCTTTTTTGACTTCAGCGATAAGACCGATATCACCTTGGCGAGGTGTTTCTAGAGCTCCAAAGAAATTGCGAACACCCTCACCTCGGCGCTGAATAGCCTCTCGGAGTTGGCGAGCACTGACAGGTCCTTGAGGCAGACGATCCACTTCAAGCCGTTTCTGAGCAACAATAGTATCGAGCAGAGTCATCGATGAGTTTAAATTAGTGAGTTAATCCCTGAAGAATCCGAGGAAAAATGGGCGCACGATCGAAAGCCAAACCGAGAGAGCAGGGGGGTCATTCCGGTTTTCCACGTTCGAGAAGGCGTTTGTGTCTGATCACGCCCTCGGCGATAGCGGAGGCTAGTTGATCGCGTAATTTTTCAGTGTAAATGTAGGGAGTATCCGAGGGATGAGTCATATAGCCGATTTCGATCAGAACGCCCGGCATTTTGAGAAGAGTGAGTTCTTTAAAACGGGCACGTCGAACACCGCGATCGGGCAGGCTGGTTTGGTCAAGGAGTGAGGTGTGAATTTGTTGAGCTAAGGTAATGTTCTCGCGATCGAAAGCGTTACCCGCCGACCAAGATCCGCCGTGGCGATGAGCGTCATTGCTGGAGGAGGCTCCTGCTGGGGTGAGGCAGTAAGTTTCCAGACCTTGTACTCCAGCTCGTCCGGGTCCATCGAAGCCATTAAAATGAAGGCTGATATAGAGATCTGCACCGCTTTTGTTTGCTTTGACAGCCCGCGTCTCGAGGGGGATGAAGGTATCATCATCTCGAATAAGGGTGACCTTTAAGCCGGCAGCTCGGAGTCGTTCCGCGAGTCTTTTCGCCAAGGCCAGAGTGTAAATTTTTTCCTGTCGAGACCCCTCGATATTGCCGGGATCTTTACCCCCATGACCAGCGTTGATGGCAATCATTCGAATGGGGGGGCCGCGGCGTTTCGGGGGGGAAATAAGGGGGGAAAGAAGCGTATCAATATCCCGCTGTGATATTCGATAGCGTCCCTGAACAGTGGGTAAGATGTCGGACAAACGGTACTCAACCTCATTAAAGGACACTTTGTTGGAGTCCTTTTGGAAGCGAAACCGCATCCAACGATTGGTGAGTAGTAGCAGGTCGCCACGGGTGCTGATTCTTAGGTCATGAAGACGGGCCCAATCAGCGAGATCGCGAAAGTGAGGGGGTGCTGGATTAGCGAAGAGTGGCGACGCCAAGGTGAGGAGGAACCACACCACTGCAATGGCAGGCTGGAAGGGGCGTCCGACAGTCATGCCAAGAGATTTCAGCGGAGATTTTTGGGATTGAGAGGGAGCAGGTCCTTGGGAAGGAAAAGTCCATCTTTACGAATCAATTCTGAATCGAACCAGACTTCACCACTGCCCCATTCGGGACGCTGGATGAGGACCATATCCCAGTGTACCGCCGATTTATTCCCATTACCCGGATCGTCGTATGCTTGACCTGGGGTGTAATGGAGTGAGCCAGCAATTTTCTCATCGAACAGAATATCACACATCGGATTTTGGATGTAGGGATTGAATCCCAGACTAAATTCGCCGATGGACCGAGCTCCAGAATCGGTATCGAGAATTTCGTTTAGTTTCTTTTCTGATCCCCCTTGGCAAGTGGCCCGCACGATGCGTCCTTGTTTCAATTCCAGTCGAATTCCCTCAAATTTAGTTCCGGCGTAAAGAGTTGGAGTATTGAAGGCAATGAAACCTTCGGAAGATTTAAGTGTGGGGCAGGTGAAACACTCTCCGTCGGGAATATTACGTTGACCCTCGCAGGGTTTAGCGCCGATGCCACGGATGGAAAAAGTTAAATCCGTACCGGGCCCTTTAATATGAACACGATCCGCTTTGCGCATCCGTTTTTCCAAAGGACCACAGGCAGTAGCCATTTTGGCGTAGTCCATTGTGCAAACATCGAAATAGAAATTTTCAAACGCCTCGGTACTCATATTGGCTCCCTGCGCCATACTCGGCGTGGGCCAGCGCAAGACGCACCAGCGGGTTTTGTTAATACGATGATCTAAGACCGGTCGGAGCGTCTTGGCGTAGAGGCGTGATTTGTCAGAGGGGATGTCGCTGTTTTCCCCCGCATTGTGAGAACCGCGAATAGCGATGAAGGCCTGCATCTTTTTTATTCGAGCCATTTCAATCGTTTTAACCAAAGACGCATGCGCAGTGTCGGTGCCTATTTGCAGCTCTCGGGTCACTCGAGAGTTGCGGGTTTCGACAATTGGAATCGCCCCAACAGCGCGGGCCGCCCGAATCAATTCCACAGCCATCGCATCGGGTGTGTCACTTAAGTCGATCAAAACTGTCTCTCCTTTTTTAAGAGCGCAGGAATACTCGATCAACAGCTTTGCTAGACGGGAATAACGCGGGTCAGTCATGATATTACGCGGGCAAATTCAAACACGAGAAGAGCGAAGAGGACATCAAACAATCTCAATTGAAATTTGGAGGCATTGAAATGTGGAAAGTGCGCTTATTGCAGTGGGAAGAAATTAAAAAGCCCCCCACCCTTTCGGATGGGAGGCTTGGGAGGACGATTTAGATTAGCGAAGCCTGTAAAACTTCGCGGCGGTGGTATCGGTGACTTTGAACGGTGAGACTGCTGGCAGGATATCTGAGAAAGGTCCGGCGAGGCTGTTAGCCGACTGAAGTTGTCCGCCTTCCCAGACCAGAAGGAGAGAATCGCCGGAGCGTTGGATAGTCATTTTGAGTGAGGGAGCTTCGGTGGCGCCTCTGAAGCCAAGGTTATTGGCGCCTGCCATATAGAGGGTTCCCACTTCCAGAGGGGTAAGAACTCGGCGCCAGACTCCTAACTCGTCGATATCGCCTGAACCTGTTTCTTGATAGAGACCCGTTGGATCCTGTCCGAGGGTGACCGGCAGTCCAGTGTCGATTGATTTGGCAACTGCGGTGGTCGTGCCGCTGATTTTGAAGGATCGAGCGGGGGCCCCATCCAAATAAGTTACGACCTGTGCGGCCCGATCGAAGGTACAAGCCAAATGGTGCCAAGCCCCGTCGTTAATGCTGCCGATATCTCCATAAATACGAGCACCACTGGTGCTGTTTGTATCATATAACGACACGCCCCAAGCCCCATAATTGAGAGGAGCAGGATCGGGTTCAGCGCCGCTTCCGATGCCATATCCATAAGCGGGCGAAAGAACAATACCAGGACCGCCGAGGGAACCGGTCGTGGTGGTGAAGAAAGGCAAATCACCCGCGATGAAGTCCTGTGGTAAGCGAATCCAGAATGCCACCGTAAAATTGACATTTGTCCCGAACTTGAGGTCGGGACGGACCCCGAGAGAAAGGTAAGAGGTGTTGGTGGTGGTGGTGACCCCTGGTTTGCCCGGTTGACCAAAGTCAGAGGCATAAGAAACCGCCCGCCCCACTTTGCCTTCAGTGAAGGTGGCGGCAGTTAGGTTAGAGGAAGAGGATGTTTGAACAATAGCGACCGCATTATTTCCACGGCCCGTAGCATCGGTGAGACTATTATTGAAAGGCAAATGAACCACGAGGCCTAGGATAGAGGGTTCAGTGGTTGGGGCGGGCAGTACAACCAGAGAAGCCACGGTGCTAGTTGTTGTGCCGGCAGGATTCGTGATCACGACAGTGTAGTTGCCTGCGTCAGCTAGGGTCAACCCAGTTAGGATGAGGCGAGAAGCGGTTGCTCCGGGAATATCGATCCCTTTCTTTTTCCACTGATAAGTAATGGGGATACTGCCAAAAGCGTTGACTGCGAAGGTAGATCCTAAGGTGACATAATTGGTAAAACTGGCGGGTTGGCCGGTGATTTGAGGTGGGGTGGTTGATCCGTAAGAAATCCCATAATGCTTTTCGATGACCGCGTCGGACAGTATGGTATCATAAATTGCGACTTCATCGATGGCTCCTTTGAAAGTGCCGTCATAATCAGGAGAATTACTGAGGCGTTTAGATCCGATAGAAATAGGCGAAGTCGACGGGCGAACCCCATTGTTGTTGGCCGGTCGACCGTCCCCAGTGCCGGCGAGGCGCCCATTGACATAGACCCGTAATTGAGGCGAATCAGGAGTCGATTGGTCGTAGACCCCGACGATATGTTGCCACGAATTATCGGGGCCGACATCCGCCTCTGCCGAGTAGAGGGTGTTATTATTGCCACGGGTGTAGAATCGATAATGGCCTGAGGCGATATCGAGAGAGAATTGTTCATTTCCAGTAGTGCCTTCGGCTCCCGTTCCCTTGGCAATCAGGGTGGATTCATCCACAAGGCCCTCGGGCGCTTTTGCCCAGCATTCAATGGTGAAACTGACGTTAGTTCCCTGAAAATTAATTTTAGCCCCGTTGATTTGGCCAACAAAACTACCCGAACCGGCAAAAAGAACCGAAGGGTTGGAATCGAGTTCGGAATACCCCGACTGATTCAAGGTAATCTTAGAGTAAACCCCGTTATTATCGCCCGCATGATCAAAGGCGACGGATCCATTGGTTTCACCGAGTCGCCAGTAAGCGATCGGGGAAGCATCGAGCACAGCCGCAGGGTAGTTAATAGGAGTCGGAGAAACGTAAAGGATTCCGATAGCGCTCGAAGATGAACCGGCTTCATTGGTGACCTCGCATGTAAAGCTCGCTCCATTGCGAGCGAGTTCTGTTGTGCCTGTGTAGGAGGCAGCGGTGGCCCCAGCGATGATCTCCCCGTTGACTTTCCATTGAAACGTTTGGGGAGTGGTCCCACCTGTGGTCACCGCGAAGATAAAGGGACGTCCTGCGAACCGAGCAACTGGCACTGGTTGGCTGATGAAAGTGGGGGCAGTTGCGGCGATGGATAGTTTGACAGAATTGGTGACACTGCCGAAAGCATTAGCGACCACCACGCTGTAGGTGGGGGTACCGACTTGGAGATTGTTGAGCGTAAGCGAAGAACTGGCTGCGTTGAGAGGGACACCGTCGAGGGTCCAGAAGTAAGTAAGAGGTTCGGCACCTTCTGCCTCCACTTTCAACGTGACGCTCCCCCCTTTAAAAAGAGTCGGCCAGATGTTGCGCAAATAGCCGTCGGGAGTGCTGATAGAGCGGGTGATACTCGGGCTGACCTGAGCGACGTCATAAAGTGCCTTAATTTGTGCGGCAGAAAGGGCTTTGTTAAAAATGGCAGGTTCATCCACAGAACCTCCGAAAAAGGTGCTAATGCCGCCAAGAGTTTTGAAGGCCCCCCCCCGATCCGCTTCCGCTTGAGCTCCGATAGTCCACGCATTGGTGGTGATGATGGCTCCATTGCCACTGGTCAACGATCCAACATTTTTCCCATTGCGATAGAGGGTCCACTGAGAGCCATCGTAAGTGCCGGCAAGAAACACCCAATTATTGAGATCTCCCTCAGGCATCGAGAAGAGGACTGAATCGTAGTAAGAGTTGCCGTCCGTTACTCCGATTTCGTAGTGGTTAGTGGTTCCGTAACCCGTACCCGTCAAATCAGTGCCACGGGAGATTCGCAAGAAAGTTTCGGCATTTTTCCCGTCCCATCCGCGAGCAATAATATCGCGGAAGAAATTTTTAACGGTCGGTTTGACCCAAGCCATCAGAGTGATTTCACCGATGATGTCCAGCTTTGGATCAGCTCCGATTTCCACGAAACCATTGGCACCATCGAGTGCAATAGACCGGTTGGAACCGCCGAAACCGGGGTAGCCAGCACCAGGTTGGTTAGCGAGTCCGCCCCAAAACAAAACGCCATCTGCTGTGGCTCCAGCATTGCCGCTATTTTTGACGATGGGAAAATCCTTAGCATCTGGAGTCGAGGTTGAGGCATCATCCATCGGCCAGTATCCAGCCGGGCCCTCGGCGAGAATCAAGGCACCGTATTCGTCAGGATTAGTGGTGCCAGCGGTGAAGTGCGCTTTGCATTGAGCGGTGGAGAGCGAGAAGGGGTAATAGGCTACTTCATCAACCCAAGCATCAATTCCACGATTCCCCGAAATTCCGCCTGATGCGACGGTGGGGGAATCAGAGAGCGTCCCATTAAAGCCTGTGCCACCAATACGGAAGGGCATTTGGGTGTTAACCTCCAAACTGGCGACCTCAGTCGCTGTGAGGGTCTTACTGGAGGCAAGGTCGCCATCGATAATGACCGATGTTTTTGCACCGTCGAAGGTGCAAACAATGTGACGCCATTTATCCAAGCCGGCATTCAGAGAGGGTCTTGCCGCATTGTTGACAGTGCCAACATAGCCAGCGGAGTTACCGAGGCGAAACTCAATACGGCCTAGGTTGTTCATATAAACCAAATATCCACGGCGGCTCGAGGCGGCGAAATCATTCATCACTGAACTCAGAATCGACATTCCGGTTGTGTCGGCACCCAAGGCGGCTGGTTTGATCCAAAATTCCACGCTAAAGGCGCCACTTTTGTTCATAGCATTATTGTGAGGAACATCCAGCTTGGATCCTAGGTAACCTGCATTCACTCCAGGGTTTTTGAAGCGAACAGATTTACCGACTGCACCCGGTTGCCCCTTTTCTGCATCGAGAAT
>SIAZ01000058.1 GCA_009695405.1 Pedosphaera sp.
CTCGTCACGCCGGGCATTCCGTGGTCGCCGCTCAAGACGATGACGGTCTTGTCGAGTTCGCCAGCCTCCTCAAGTTTCTTCAAGAGCACGCCGACGTAGGCATCCACCGCTTGGCACTCGCCGAGATAGTCCGCCACGTCCTCGCGAATTTCCGCCACGTCGGGCATGGACTTTGGCAGCTTGCCCTTGAGCGCATCCGGCTCGATGCCCCAGAGCTGCTTGCCGCTGCCCTTGATCCACGAGCGATGCGTCGTGGTGGTCCCGAACCAGTAATGCCACGCCTGGCCGGATTTTCATGCGGCGAGGAAGTCGTCGAAGTTGTCCCGCACTTGGCCAAGGATTTTCTCCCGTGCGGCGGCGACTGTCTGCCCGTCCCCGACCATCTTCGTGACCTCCTCGGAGAAGTTGTTACAGGCGTTTCCGGCCTTCTGATACGCGTATTGCTGGCCGCCGAAGCCCGCGTCCGCTGGTGTGCCGGGACTCCACACCTTAAAACTCTTGCCGATGTGATAGCCCGCGTCGCGCAACAGCAGCGGGAAGGCGGGAATTTTCTCGTCCCACACCGCGCCTTGCAGAATGGCCGCGCGGCCTGTCTGGAAGAAGTAGCGGCCCGACAGCAGCGAACTGCGGCACGGCGTGCAGCTCGGCGCGTTGACAAACGCGTTCTTGAACAGCGCTCCCTCGCGCGCCACTCGGTCTACGTTCGGCGTTTGGACCACGTCGTTGATGGTGGGCCGGCCATCGAGGCCCTTGTAACAACTGGCGTAACGCCCCCAGTCATCGGCGAAGACGAAGAGAATGTTCAAGCGCGGAGCCTCCGCAGCAAATGTTTGGACCACCGAGAGAATCAGCCCAGCCAGCAGCGCAAATGTGCGAATTGTGGTGCTCATAGTGGGAGTTATTGATAGATGGCGTGAGAGCTATCTGACGCTGGTAACAAGCTTTAAGGTAGGTATCTCCCTATGAAAAGACATTCGAATTCTTCATCGTCTCTAAGCGTGGCCTCGGACCCACCGTTGCCAGTTCTCATTGCAGTAGATCCTCTCCCTGAGGCTCCACCAACTCAGCCGCCTTCCTATCGGCAAATTAAACTTGCTCTCGACGTCCATGCCGGCGACCTCATTGTGGTTCGCAGGGTCGATGGAGCGAAGCCTCAGCCCCCACAGAAAATGTCCTAAGACAATTTTCTTCGCTGGGTCGTTAAACAGAAATCTCAAGCTAAAGAAGTTTTCAGCTGCTACGAGGCGGGCCCGACTGGATATTGGCTTCACCGTAGGCTGATTGAGATAGGGATTCTAAATTATGTTGTTTGTCCGACTTGCCTGGATGTGCGTCGAAGTGGAGTCAATAACGATAAGAGTGACGCGTTAGAGTTGGCAACCCGACTGGAAGGACATGTCCGTTCTTTCACGAACAACTTCGCAAAGACTAACTGAGCATTTAGCATTCGACTGAAGAAATCGAGGAGTCGAAGAATTCGACAAAAATCTCTTCGAGAGAAAGGGTAAAAATGAAGACTCGACTGCCTGAAATTTGCCGGACTGGATCTAATTGAAACTCGTTTTCGATGCGAACTAGTGCCGTAACTACTGGTCCCGTGGTCCGTGTACGAATAGCTCCAGGGATGACAAAATCTGCCGGCGGATGAGTTCCCTCAAAAACCACCTGCACTCGTCGTAGGGCCCGCTGCCAGTCTTCGACTGAACCTTCGGCTACCATACGCCCTTGATCCATTATTCCGACATGTGACGCGAGGCGTTCGAGGTCAGGCAGTAAATGGGTGCTGAGCAGAAGGGTGGCGCCGTCGCCATGACTGAGAATTTCGGTGAGGCAAACCCGGAGGGCACGGCGCGCGACTGGGTCGAGACCCGAGGCGGGTTCATCAAGGATAAGGATTTCGGGTCGAGCGGCAATCGCGGTTGCTAGGGCCACTAATCGTTGGGTACCACCGGAAAGTTTACCAAGAGCCCTCTTCGAAGGTAGGTCCCAGCGTCGAGCGAGACTCCGGGCATACTCTTGGTCCCACCGATCGAAAAAATGCGCACTATACCGATAGAGATCTTCGAGGGTCATCCAGTCAGGAGCCATGTGACCCTGTGAAACATAGGAGATTTTCTGACGCAATTCTGGGCGAGCCTTCCAAAGATCTTGGCCGAGAATCTGGGCTGTCCCCGAGTCCGCGTGGACGAGTCCCATTAGCATACGAAGGGTGGTGGTTTTACCTGCCCCATTGCGTCCGATAAGACCGTAAACCGATCCGGCTTTAATCTGCAGATCCAACCTATCGACAGCGACGAGATCCGCCCCATAGGCTTTGGTCAGTTGGCGAGTCTCAATAGCGACGCGCATGGCTCTAGGGAAAATTAGCGCTGAGCGCTGGCGGAGAATTTAACCGGTGAGTTATCATCGGTATAGGATGGGTTGACGGCATCTAGTTCTTCACGAACGACGTCGATGACTCGGGGTGAGGTCACATGGAGTTGAATCGCTTCGACAGCAAGATGCCGTGCACTACGGCGCAAAGCGTTTTCCTGTTCTTCAAGCGTGATTTGGCCCGCTTTTAGGGAAATAAAAGCCCCTTTGCCTTGGCGCATTTCTAAGACCCCCGCTTGTTCTAGTTCAAAATAAGATTTAACGATCGTAGTGGGATTAACCGTCAATGCAGAAGCGAGTTCTCGGATGGAAGGAAGTTGATCGCCGAGACGGAGAGTGCCTCCGGCAATGTAGTATTTTACTTGATCCATTATTTGTCGATAAACGGGGACGCCTGAGCGTTCGTCGATCTGAAAATGGAGTTGGTGAATCATTGATCTCTTAATCCTTTTCCGAGGTTTAGAGCCTCAGAAAGGGCGGGTCCTTTGTGCATCGTGTTGGCGTCGTTCGCTAAGTTAGGGTGCTCTCAGGAAGTGATTCCTGCTCGAAGCATTTCTTCTCCGTGCTTCACACGTGCGGCTTCGATATCGTAATTATCGTTGTCGGTATGCTCTGGATTTAACGGGGAAATTTCCCGTAATCGTGCGATAATTAGGCCCAGTTTGGACAAAAGAAAATTGATATCTTCCTCGGTGTTGTAGATGCCCAAGCTGAAACGGACGCAACTCCGAGCCCGCATTGGGCTGAGCCCCATAGCGGTGAGGACATGGGAGGGGTCGAGAGATCCAGTGGTGCAGGCTGATCCAGAACTCGCACAAATTCCGACTTGATCAAGTTGGAGCAGAATCGCTTCTGCTTCGACGAAATCGAAGGCGATGTTGGAGGTGTTCGGGAGGCGATTGCTCCTATTTCCGTTACGAACAGTATTGGGAATAGTGGAAAGGACTGTTGTCTCGAACCGATCTCGCAGCCCACGCACTCGAACATTTTCCTCTTCGATACTGGCTTGAGCCAAGTCGGCGGCCCGGCCGAAGGCGATAATATTGGCGACGTTTTCGGTGCCTCCACGACGCCCTCGTTCTTGATGGCCGCCGATCAGATACGGTTGATACTTAGTCCGGCGTTTGACATAGAGCATTCCGATTCCCTTGGGTGCATGGAGCTTGTGAGCACTGAGGGAGAGGAAATCGACGCCGAGTTGGCGGACATCCAAACGGAGTTTGCCGGGAACTTGGACGGCATCAGTGTGGGAGAGCACACCGCGACTCCGGCAAATGGCGGCCATTTCTTCGATGGGAAAGAGAACGCCGGTTTCGTTATTGGCCATCATCGCCGAGACGATGCCTGTATCCGGACGGATAGACTGCTCCAACAGATGGAGATCGAGTGAACCGTCGCTTTCGACGGGGAGGTAGGTAACCTGATAGCCTTGTTTTTCGAGGTAGGCACCGAAGTTAATATTCGCGCTATGTTCCACAGCCGTGGTGATCACGTGGCGTTTGCCCGTGGTAACGAGGGCACTGTGGATGGCGGAGTTGTTTGCTTCTGTGCCGCAACTCGTAAAGACCACTTCTTTCGGGTCAGCATTAACCAGTGAAGCCACCTTTTCTCGAGCTTTTTCGAGATGTCCATGCACTTGGGCGCCAAAAGCGTAAGCGCTCGATGGATTACCCCACATCTCACTGAGGAACGGAATCATGGCCTCAACAACCTCAGGTGCAACTCGGGTCGTGGCGTTGTTATCGAAGTAACGGACCTTCGTGGAATCGATCATTTTTGTAATCGGACTAATTTAGCCCGAATTTAAGAAGGAACGTATCTCCGGAGATCAGAGGTGCAAAGTAGGAAGTAGATTATATATTGATTCAGAATAGGGCCAAAGTGGTTTTCACCCGATAAATATCCAATACTTTGGCCCCATTCCTAAAGTTGACTGCCGAAAAGTATTTTTGGTTCGGCCCCAAAAATTGACCTGTCGACATAGGATGCGACTAACGCGGTGGCAGCGGTGACCCTGAAGTTGCGACGAGAGACGCGTTCGATCTGTCGACAGAATTCTTCAACGCCAAAGAGTCCAATCAATGACTCCGAGTCGGTGTCAGGCATTAGAGCTTCAGCAGGGAGCGCCCTTCGCGACGTTGAAGAATCGCTTCGAACTTGGGAACATACATCCGAGTTTCTACAGGTAGATAAGGGGCAAGAGTCTCGAAGCGAGTGGCATGGTGACGGGTGATGAGCTTTTGCACCTTGCTTGGGCCGGCATTATAGGCGGCTAGAGCTAGTGGCCAGTCGTGGAATTGCCGATAAAGTTGATGCAAGTACTGTGCTGAAGCTCGGGTGTTTTTTTCGGCGTTATATCGTTCGTCGAATGGAAAGAGCGATAGGCCCCGCCCCTTGGCTGTGGCTGGCATCAGTTGAAACAAGCCCGCTGCGCCGGTTGGACTTCGAGCTTTGGGATCAAAGGAAGATTCTAGTTCCGCGAGCCACACCAAACCGGTGGGAACATTTTCGGCTTTAAAAATTTGTTTCAAACTGGGAACAAATCGCTTTGCGCCTTCGGGCCAAGGTTCGAGGGCAATCACTCGATCCCAAGCAACTCTTTGGGCGTTGGCTGAGGGAATAACTCGGCGGACGAGACCAGAGTTGGTACTCCCCGTAGGAGGTCGGATCTGAAGGGAATTGAGTTCTCGAGCGACTTCGAAGTAATTGAGACGCGAGCGGAGCCAAGGTGCGTAAGGGCGAAGAGATTCGTCCTGTTCGATCCAAGGCAGTATTTGGAGGGCAACCGGTTTTAGGAGCTCTAAATCATCTAAAGATTCTCCCTCGAGACGATCCTGTATCCGTTTGAGCCATTGTTTGGCTACCGACTCGTCGAGAGCCGGGAGATTTTGTAGAATATTGGTATCGATATTTTCTTGAAACCATCGCTGACCGACGCCGAGGATCGCGTTTAAATCTACCTCCTGCGCGCTGCTCTGTTTTATTTGCAGAATCCAAGCGAGAAAAAGGAGCGCGATGGTAGGCTCGCGACTCATGGCTGACTGAGTGCCAATTGGGTGAGCCGCCGAGTAATAAATTCACGCACCTTCGGAAGGCGACAGCCCTTGAGTAAAGACTCTGCGCGTGTGTGGTTACTGGCGACAGTTCCCTCGATTCCATACCAGTAGAGCAACGGTAGATTGTGGTCGGAAGCATCCTCGGCGTGGGTGAGGAGGGCTTTGGCGATATCCCAACGTCGTTCAACCGGTAACCGATGAAGAACGCTCGCAACAGCACGACGAACGACAGGTGAGGGATCCTCTGCCGCCAAGCGCGTCAGCGATTCGATGGCTCCATCGGCAAGTGATTCAAGTTCTGGTTGTTTAAAAAGAAGGCTGCTGTTTTCAAAGAAGAGTTGAAGTGTCCAAGCGCGAATTTGCGGCTCTGGATCAGTAACCCAGCGGCCCGCTTCTTCGGGTGTTAGACGCCCGGTAATGTGCAATGTCCAGAGTGCCCTCAGTCGAGCTGGGGTCGGCCCTGTCGTATCCACAAAATTGATTAAGGTGGAGAGTGCCTCCATTTTGCGTCCCGCCTGAATTGTACGAGAGATTTCTTGGAGGCCAGCAGGGGTGCTTGAGACATCCTCCAGAGCTCGTGCTTGCGCCATCCTTTCTTGCAAGAGTCGGCGGGAATGGCGACTCATCCACTCGTTACGCGAAGTGACTCGACGGACTAATTCAGCGTTGTCCAATTGAGTCAGGTCGGGGTGAGTGACTGGAACACCTTTGTAGACCACCTTGTAGATTCGACCACTGGAGTGATCATGGCCGTCATCACGGCCGTGGTGGCATTGATTGGCGTCATACCAATCGATGATAAATAAGTTGCCGTCCGGATCGAGACGTTGGTTAAGAGTTTGAGACCAACTATCGTTAAAATTTAGGAAATCTGGACCATGTTGCCCCAGATAACCGGAGCCCTTTGCGGTTGGGATATCGGTATTGATGCGCTGACCGTGGATATTTCCGATCAAAAGGCGTCCGCGGTAGTCAGAAGGCCAACTATCGCCGAGATAGCAAAGCATACCGGCATGGGCATGACCTCCACCGGAGGCGTCACTGCGACCATTTGCGGCGTGAGGACCCGCCCCACCGGTCCAGTGCACATGATCGGCGTGAGTTCCGATACTTTCATAGACATAAGGGAAGATAGGCTTGCGGCTACCCGATTCACGATGTTGAGCATTGCGGAGAGATTCGGTCGCATTATAGGCAAAGTGTTCACCGCCCTGTCGGGTAATTCGCGCCCCTTGGATCATGTGGAATAGATGAGGTATAACGCACATTTCTGCCCAAAGATTGCCCTGTTCATCGAAATCAATACCCCAAGGATTACTGCCGCCTTCGGTGAAAACCTCGAAAGAATGGGTAACCGGATGATAACGCCAAACCCCTGCATCCATCCATTGACGTTGGGCCTCAGCGGCACCAGGTTTGCCGACATGGGACGGGCAGAAAACTCCGTGGCAGCCGTAGAGCCATCCATCAGGGCCCCAAGTGAAGGTGTTCAGAGTCTCGTGGGAATCCGCAGTAAAGTTCCATCCGTCCAGCAAGATGCGGGGATCTCCGCCGGGTTTTGGGGTAGCGCCGTCGATCACTGGAATAAACATCAAATAGGGGGCGGCACCGATCCACAGGCCACCGAAACCGTATTCGAGACCCGACACCAAGTTGAGTCCTTCGAGAAAGACGGTTCGTTTATCGGCCTTCCCATCGCCGTTGGTATCTTCAAAAATCAGGATGCGATCTTTCCCTCCAAAAATATCTTTCAATTGATCAGTTGGGGAAGCTCCTGCTTGGGGTTTGCCCATTCGCTTGGGATAGGTAAGGCCTTCAGCGACCCAGAGGCGACCCCGATGATCTTCGCAAAAGGCAATGGGATTGCGAACATCCGGTTCAGCCGCAAAAACTTGGAGTGAAAAGTCTGGAGGCAGAGTGACGCTGGACGCCACTTGGCCGGGATTTAGACCGGCATGGAGCACGGTATCAGCGGGGGGCGAACTGTTTTTCCGCTGGTCGACTGCGACAACTTCATTGGTGAAAATTGGGCGAACAGTGTGGAGACGGAAGTCATCGAAACTAATATGTCCCCAGTGGCCAGTTCGTTCATCGACTAATCGGACCTGAATCTCTTTCCCAACCAATCCCTTGAGTTCGACAACGACAGGGCGGAGTGCTTCGGTTTCAGTGCCACTGATTTTGAAGAAGACTTTCGAGGTGGCAGTATCAATAAGTTCGACGCGGGTCTCGGGCCAAGGTCCGCCGCCCACAAGAAAGCTGGCCCAAGGTTGGTTGACCAAGAACGGCGCCGAGGTGAGCGCCCCTTTAGCATCATCACCCACTTTCTCGAAGCCCCCAATCCAAGAGTTACCGGTATGCTGCGACTTCATATCAGGCCGCCGAGCGGCGACGCTATCTCCCTTTACGGGCTGTCCAATGAAGGCTGTCCCGGTGGCCGTCCAGTCGCGCAGGTCGCCAGATTCAAAGCCGAGGTTGAGGGGACGCCCCTCCTTGGTCGTCGGCGCGAGCGGGTCACCGGCAAGAAGACCATGAGCGATCAGCAGGGCGTGAGCAACGAGTGGGAAGCGCATACGGACAAGCTTGGGGACGTTCTCTTTTGAGGCAAACTGAAACTCCGGAACAAAGCTCTTGGAAGTGATAAAAGTTCGATTTTTCAAAAAGACTACTTGAAGTGTATCGTTTCACCGATACGGTGCGCCTCCGAATTTTAAGTGAGGGTTGGTAGCTCAGCGGTAGAGCAGCGGCCTTTTAAGCCGTTGGTCCAGGGTTCAAATCCCTGCCGACCCACCACTTAAAAATCGTTGGTTACTTTCAGTTGTAGCGTGACAAGCAGCCTTAAAGTCTGCGAAAGCAAGGAAGCTTTTCGCGACCCCATCGTCTAGAGGCCTAGGACACCGCCCTTTCACGGCAGTAACCGGGGTTCGAATCCCCGTGGGGTCGCCATTTTAAGCCCTCGGAAACACTGTTTCTGAGGGTTTTTAGTTTTTAGACATCGCGATTGCTCCGTACGGTTTTCTTTTCTAGTTCAGGAAGGATCTGAGTTCCATAGCCAGTGACGAAAGCCGACTTAAACGCTGGGCTGGGGTCCTTGGGGTGCCAAGATGAGCGAGGCTCTCACCCCAGAGGAGTCCAGGCATTGATCGATTCGAATTGTTTTTCCAGTGTTCGCCGAAGTGACTCGCTGCTAAACATTTCTTGATGACGCAATTTTCGATCGGTTTCTTGGGTGCTGGGCGAATGGCAACAGCTTTGGGAAAGGGTTTTGTCGCGGCTGGATTGGTGAGTGCCGATCGACTCATTGCAAGTGATCCGATCGACGACGCCCGGACTGCTTTTGCGCGGGAAACTCAAGGTCGCGTGAGTCATTCAAACTCGGAGGTTGTCGGAAAGGCTGATATTTTGATTTTGGCAGTGAAACCGTACCAAGTCGTTTCCTTGTTGGAGGAATTAAAATCAGTTTTGGATCCGGACCGACAGTTGGTGATTTCTATCGCAGCGGGTGTTCCCCTAGCGAAGATGGAAGCCGCAATGCCTTCGGGAATGAGGGTGATCCGAGTAATGCCAAATACCCCCGCATTGGTTGGAGCCAGTGCATCGGCTTTTGCCTTAGGGACTGCCGCCACTCGGGCTGATGCGTCTTTTGTTTTAGAGTTGTTGGGGGCAGTCGGGTTGGCTCTGGAGGTCAAAGAAGGCCTTCTTGACGCCGTGACCGGGGTAAGTGGCAGTGGGCCAGCCTATGCATTTTTGATGATTGAAGCGATGGCTGACGGCGGAGTGGCAGCGGGATTACCTCGCGATATTGCCCAGAGGTTGGCTGCACAAACACTGCTCGGAGCTGCAAAAATGGTTTTGGAAACAGGTCAGCATCCTGGGGCCTTGAAAGATGCGGTTTGTAGTCCGGGCGGCACCACCATTGAGGCAATGCATGAATTGGAGAAGGGTGGGGTCCGAGCGGCGTTAATATCCGCAGTACGGGTCGCAGCCGAGAAGGCTCGTCGACTCGCCTAAATCCAACACTATCCAAGAAATTTACCCTTATGTTAGCCCCGCCCACTGCAAATCAGTCTCGACTGATTTGGTTAGCACTCTCCGCTCTCGCCTTGGCTCTTTTGTTGGGTTTACTTGCAGGGGTCGTTTGGGCTCTCGGATTTCTGCTTCAACTTCTGTCTGCGGTTCTGTGGCCCTTGGCTGTAGCGGGTGTGGTAGCTTATCTACTGGATCCGCTTGTCGACTTTTTGGCGCGCAAAGGGCTTTCAAGGTCGAGGGCACTCTTACTGGTTTTTATTTCAGCCTTTTTACTAATGATCGGCGCTGTTGCCAGTTGGGTTCCTCAGATTTATCGAGAGACTCATCAATTTGCAGATCGGGTTCCGACTTATTCGCGGAGGATTCAAGAACAGGTTCATACTTGGGCGACGAATCCCCCCGTTCTAATACAGAAAATAATTTCGTTCAGCGGCAAGCAGGCTGATATCGGACTTTGGACGAAGACGACGAACAGTCCTCCCGACGCGGGAACCTTGGCTGTCGACACTGAGGGGCAAGAGACGTCGGTTCGCCTTAATCCTAGATTGATTAAGTCAGCAACGAGTTGGGTGGCAAATATCATTCCCAAGGCCGGTTCTTGGCTTTTTGGGCAATTAGGCCGCGTCAGTGGTTGGTTTGGTATTTTGGCTGGATTAGCCCTGGTTCCAATCTATGCGTTTTATTTTCTTCTCGAAAAAAACGGCATTGAAAAACGATGGACCGATTATTTACCCCTTCGGAATTCTGACTTTAAGGTCGAGATGGTGTTCGTTTTGCGGTCAATTAATGACTACCTAATCGTGTTCTTTCGCAGCCAACTCTTGGTGGCCTTGTGTGATGGGGCTCTCTATACAATCGGGTTTTTGTTGATTGGTTTACCTTACGCTTTTTTGATTGGGACTCTCGCTACTCTGCTCACCATGATTCCGTTTTTGGGCGCTATTATTACTTTTTTTACCGCTTTGATTATTGGATTTGCTAGTAGCGGTAGTTGGCAATTACCCGCTGGAGCCTTCGTTGTTTTTTTTGTCGTTCAGGTGATAGAAGGATTAGTCATCACACCGAAAATTATGGGCGAACGGGTCGGGTTACATCCGCTAACCATCCTGATTGCGGTGATGGTCGGGACCACTCTCTTAGGCGGCTTGCTGGGAGGTATTCTCGCCATCCCACTCACAGCGGCCTTGAGGGTTCTTATGTTTCGCTATGTCTGGAAAAGGCCTGTGTCGAAAGATTCAACCACTGAAATCAAGTCGATTGAATCGCACATCTCCGCAATTACCAACTGATTTACTAGACTGATACTCTGGATCGATTGGACCTCGAGCCTTTTTTATTTCAATTCTAGTTGAACTTCCGTTTGGCATCTCGGTGTTGCCGTCGCATAATCTAAAAAATGAAAGTCTGGATCTGGTCCTGTTCAGTCGTCTTGTCGTTGATCTTTGTTGCAAAGATTTCTGCCCAAGAAACTTCGCCTAAACCGAAAGGTACAGCGACAGTTGGGACATCGGATTCGGTCGCTTTACCTTTAAAGTTTACCGATTCTAAAGAGCTAGCGCCTGAAGATTCCAATGGTGAAATCGCCAGTTTAGCAGCTCAAATGATTCAGCGCTCCCATTTTTTACGACGTCCCTTTGACGACTTGATTTCAGAGCGTTTTTTTGAGCGTTATCTTGAGTCATTAGATCCTCAGCGAATGTATTTTTTAGCGTCTGATTATGAGGAGTTTGCAGTTTTTAAAAGAGAATTAGATACCCTAACCTTGAGCCGTAAAGATACTCGGCCAGCCTACTTAATTTTTAACCGTTATTTGCAGCGGATAGATCAACAGTACGGAGTAGTTCTGCAAGAACTGAAGACGGGGCGTTTTGATTTCACCCGCGACGTCCGAGTTTTGCTCAACCGGAAGGATGCAGAGCGGCCTAAGACTTTGGATGACATCCAGTCTCTCTGGAAGGAACGTCTGCAGTTTGAGTACCTTTCTGAGAAGCTAGGACGCGGCTTTGATTCGTTGTCCACCAACCTTTGGACACAGATGACCACGGCTTCCGAGGAGGTTGCGGCAAAAGAGGAAACTAATTCAACGGATCCGGTTGAGACCAAAAGCACCAAGGAGGGAACAAAAAATCTGAAGCCCGCTTCCTTAACTAAGCCGCTCATGGTGAAAGGAAGGAAGGTCGCTGATCTTCATTTGACGGGTTTGGAAACTCGGTTGCGAACTCTACTCAGCACAAATCGGGCGATTGAAGTGGCTCGTCTGGCTGAAGCCGGGCGCTTCACTTCGGTCCCAGAGATTCGAGCTTATGTCGAAAAGAACCTTCCCGAGGATCGTCATCAGGAAATTGTTAAGACCTTGACGCGTCGCTATAATCGGATTCTTCGTAATTTGAAGCAGTTTGAATCAAAGGAAGTTCTTCAATTCTATTTGGACGCTTTGGCTCACTCCTACGATCCGCACTCTAACTATTTTGGGCCGCGTGAAGAGGATATGTTTGCGATGTCGATGACCCTTTCCTTTGTGGGGATTGGGGCTGTGCTAACCACTGAAGACGGTTATGCAACCATTAGTGAGATCAAGCCAGGAAGTCCGGCAGAGAAGTCGAAAATGCTTAAAGCCGGCGATCGAATTGTATCGGTGGCTCAAGACAAAGAAGCCCCAGTGGAGGTGATTGACGAGAAGTTACAAAGCATTGTCGAAAAGATCCGTGGCCCCAAAGGAACGAAGGTGACTTTGAGTGTAATTCCGGTTGGAGCAGATCCTAGTTCTCGGAAATCGGTGGTGATCATTCGCGATACAATTCCTCTTGAGGATCAGGAAGCGAAAGCGAAGTTGGTTTTGATGCCATCAGGGGGAAGAACAAATCGCATTGGGATCATTGATCTACCCGCCTTTTACAGTGGAGCAATCGGAGGGGGAGGCGCAACGAAGAGTCCCACAGCCGATGTGGCAAAGTTGCTCACTAAACTGATAGATCAAAAGGTGGACGGAGTGGTTTTGGATTTACGCCGTAACGGAGGGGGATCTCTCGAGGAGTGCATTAGCCTCACCGGACTTTTTATTAAAACAGGCCCCATCGTTCAGGTGGTCAACTCAGCGGGACAGCAGCGAGTCTTGAGTGACGACGATTCGGATGTTCTGTATGAGGGACCGTTGGTTGTGTTGACCAGTCGTTTTAGTGCTTCCGCATCGGAGATTTTGGCAGGTGCATTGCAGGACTACGGGCGAGCGATTGTTGTGGGCGATAGTTCCACTCACGGGAAAGGGACAGTTCAGAATTTACAAGGTTTAGAACCTTATTTTCGAGGCAAGGGCAAACCGGGCCAAGTTAAGGTAACCATTAGCAAATTCTATCGCCCCTCGGGTTCCTCCACCCAACTCAAAGGGGTGGTTCCTGACATTGTTTTGCCGAGTGTCAATAATTACGCGGATATTGGTGAATCCTCGCTGAGTAACGCCCTTCCTTGGAATACAATCGGGGCTGCACCGCATGATCACTTTGCCCGAGTACCCACTCTTCTGCCGGAACTAATTAAGAGATCTGTCACTCGGGTAACCGCGGATGCTGACTATGGCTATGTCCGAGAAGACATTGATCGCTACAAGAAGATGTTGGCTGATCGATCGATTTCGCTCAGTGAAAAGGTGCGGCGAGATGAAATTCAATCGAATCGCGATCGTGCGGCGCGTCGAAAAGAGGAAATCCGGAAACGGAACGAGCGAACTTTTGTGACCTACAACTTGAGCTTAAAAGACGCGGTCAAACCGGGAATGCCCGAGCCTGAGTCAGCAAAGTTGGTGATTGCAGCAATCAGCAAAGATTCAAAGACCTCGAAGACCAAGCCGAGTCGGGACGGGACGTCGGCTGAAACTCGGAAACGGGAGAAACTGGACGGCGATGAAGATCCAGATGAAGCGGATTCGGGTGTTTCGATCGACATTAATCTCAGGGAAGTTGAGCATATTTTGTCAGATTACATTGAATTGGGTGGTGGTAGAAAAGCAGTCACTACCGCTCAGTCTTCTGGAAAATAGGCTGACTGTGTCGAGGGTGATGCAAGGGCTTGGAAGCGGTTTCCTTTGGGGACTTTCGCTTAATTAAAGGGCTTTAGAAACTGTTTGATTTGAGGAATATGAAAACACGTATCGCTGTCGTTGGTGTGGGGCGGATGGGTGCCAATATGGCTCGTCGGCTCAAAGAATCCGGTTTCGATGTTACCGCAGTCTACGATGCTCGTAAGAAGGTGGCGTTCGCTTTATCGACCGAACTCGGTTGCCAAGCTCCAGGACGCTTAGCACAGGTGACGGCGGTCGCTGATATTGTTCTGACGGTGGTCACCGACGATGAGGCGATGGAACGGATTTTTGCGATCAAGGGAGACAGTTTGTTACGTGGGGCCGCTGGGCGTCTTTTTATTAATTGCGCCACTGTCTCGCCTAGTGTGCATGTGGCGGTGGAAGAACGTGCCACGAAAGTCGGAGCGCAGAGTTTAGAAGCCTGTATGGCCTCGAGCATTAACCAAGCACGCGAAGGGACTCTTTACCTGATGTTAGGTGGCACGGCGCAGGCGTTTGAGGCGGCACGGCCGGTTTTGAATGTCCTCGCAAACTCCAGTCGGTATATTGGCAAGGCGGGCACGGCAGCACAGGTGAAGGCGTTGGTGAATATGGTGATGAACATTAACACGGCGGGATTGGCCGAAGGCTTGGGGCTTGGAGCTGCTTTGGGGCTGGATCTGACACTTTTGCGTGAAGTGTTTTCGCAGACGGGCGCTAATTCGCGTGTTTTACAAACAGACGGAGAAGATATGCAGAATCGAGATCACTCCTGTTTTTTTAGTGCGTCCCACGCGGCTAAGGATTCGGGAATCGCCTTGAAGCTAGCGAACGACCGCAAGGTACGCGTTCCCCTCGCCAAATCTGCTTTGGCTCAATATCAGCGAATGGTGGAGGCAGGCTTGGGTGAACTCGATAAATCAGGTGTGGCTGAACTGACATTTCCAGGGCGAAGCCCGTCTAAGAAGGGCGCAAAAAATTCCGCCTCACAGCCCGTGTCAATTTAGAGTGGAAGCCGCACGACCTCGGGGGGAGGGAGAATAAGCAAGGAAGGTGTCGAGAAGGAGCTGGACACCAAAGTTATTAACCCCAGAACCGAAGAAAACAGGGGTGAGTTTACCAGCGAGCACTGCCTCTCGATTAAATTCCGCTCCAGCCATTTCCACCATTTCGATTTGCTCCCGAACGACCGCGTAGGTTTGGTCGTCCAGTTTAGAGCGGACGAGAGGATCCTCAAGGCCGGTGACATTAACAGGAGCGCGGTACATGCCGCCAACAACACGTTCGAAGAGATGGACTTTTTTATCTGCGCGATCGTAGATGCCTTTAAAGTCAGTTCCACTTCCCAAGGGCCAGTTCATGGCACAAGAGCGAATGCCTAGAACAGCCTCTAGTTCATCCATAAGTTGGATGGGATCCAAAGCCGGACGATCCATCTTGTTTATGAAAGTGAAAATCGGGACACCACGACGCGCACAAACCTCGAAGAGTTTGCGAGTCTGGGACTCCACGCCCTTGCCAGCATCAATCACCATGATAACCGAATCGACGGCGGTCAGAACGCGATAGGTATCTTCTGAGAAATCCTTATGACCGGGGGTATCGAGAAGGTTGACGTGAAACCCAGCATATTCGAATTGGAGGACCGTGGAACTGATAGAGATGCCACGCTTTTTCTCCAGTTCCATCCAATCGGAGGTCGTTGCCCGTTGGTTCTTTCGTGCGGTGACCGATCCGGCGAGTTGAACGGCTCCACCGTAGAGCAACAGCTTTTCAGTCAGCGTTGTCTTACCCGCATCGGGGTGTGAAATAATGGCAAAAGTTCGCCGCCGCCGAATTTCTTCCTGCAAAGTCACGTGATTGAAAGAGTATACGGTTAGAGACCACGTGGAAACGCTCAAGTTAACGGACCCTCGGAATGCCGTGCATTCACGAGTTGACGGTAAGGATCAGTTTCAGAGGAGGTGATCGTCCTTGTTTTTGACTAGGACGCAGAGTAGAAGGAGATGGGTAAGGCTGGGGCGGGTCCAGAACTGACCACAGCCCCGGAGACGGCACTGAAACTGTTTGCCCAAGGACTCCACCGCCCCGCTGCCCATCGGGGCCCCAGCCTTCTCCATTCTGCGGTAGTGGAGGTGGTCCTCATGATCTTTGAAGTAGCTGACTTCGCGAGTGATGGCTGCTTGATCCTGGGTGG
>SIAZ01000059.1 GCA_009695405.1 Pedosphaera sp.
AACAGTTTCAGCGCCGTCTCCGGGGCAGTGGTCAGTTCTGGACCCGCCCCGGCCTTACCCATCTCCTTCAACTCTGCGTCCTGGTCAAAAACAAGGACGATCACCTCCTCTGGAACTGATTCTTACCGTCAACTCGTGAATGCACGGAAAGTGCAACTTGGTTGAAAACAGATTAAACATCATGAAAATTGAATCGGTCGACTTCTATTACTTGTCCATCCCGCAGGTGTTGGATGTGGGCGACGGAAGCCAGGACGCGTTGCTGGTTCGCGTGCGAGCGGGAGATTACGAGGGATGGGGGGAGTGCGAAACTGCCCCGCTAGTCTCGATGGCGAGCTGGAACTGCCCCATGTCCCACAGCGCATGCAAGCCCGTGAGCGCCTCTGTGCTGGGACAAAAACTTGACGACGTCGATGATCTGCATCGAGTGAATCGTCTGGTTCGCGCTCAGAGTCTGGATCTCCTTCAGGCCGACCACACACTTTCAGGGGTCGACATTGCTCTGTGGGATTTGTTGGCGCGAGCCAAGGGTTCCCCCGTCTTTCGCCTCTTGGGGTATCAGAAGTCATTCCCCAAGCTCGCTTACGCTTCCCAGCTTTTCGGTGACGACCCTAGCATTACCTTTCAGCGTGCCTGCGAGGTGACGAAGGCAGGCTTTCGGGCCGCTAAGTTTGGTTGGGGGCCGTATGGTCTAGGAACGGCGCAGGAGGATGCTGATCAAGTGGAAGCTGCCCGAGAAGGGCTAGGCCAAGATGGCCTCCTTCTCGTGGACGTAGGAACGGTTTGGTATGAGGATGTCGCCCGCGCAGAGCAACGGGTGGCCGCCTTAAAGAAGTGCCGTGTGGGTTGGCTGGAAGAGCCCTTCGTGTCGGGAGCATTCAAAGCCTACCATCGGTTGGCTCAATTGGCACCCGAGGTGCCCATGGCCGGGGGAGAAGGATGTCATACCATCCATCAAGCCATCAACATGATCGACTATGCGGGCTTGGGTTATATCCAGATCGACACCGGCCGTGTGGGCGGCATCACATCGGCCAAGCAGGTGGCCGACTACGCCGACGCTAAGGGGGTGCGCTTTGTTAATCACACTTTTACCACGCACTTGGCATTGAGTGCCTCATTGCAGCCTTATGCTGGCCTAGAGAAACACGATATTTGCGAGTATCCCTTTGCCCCTTCTTCACTCGGACGCGACTTTACCACCACAAAGCTCCTGCCGGATCCGCAAGGATGGGTGAGCGTGCCGAGCGAGCCCGGACTCGGGGTTGTCCCGGACACCGTCGCGTTGAAACCCTACCTTCAAGAGGTCGAAATACACGTCGGCGGTAAGACAGTCTTCCGCAGCTCAACTTTCGATACACTGAGCAAGTCGGTTCTCTCGACTGGAGCGTTGTCTTGAATGAATCGACCAAGCAGTTCCAGTGTTCCCAGCAGCGACAAGTTCCGCTGGGAGATGAACCCCTCCACGGCAGGGACGCTTGCATGAGGGCTGACCATGGAAGAATGGAGACCGCAGAGTAGTTCTGCATGGATACCGGGTCGATGGTATGGTCGTGGCAGCGCGCTTATCTCATCGTTAGCCGAAGAAAGCTCAGGCTGAGAGTATCGGTCGCGTTTTGTAGGCTCAGGTCGTGCTAATTCTCCCAATCAAAACCGAAGCATCTCGACAGTGCGAGGTAGATGGTCGCCACCGTTCGTTCAGCATATCTGTCCCGAGGTCCCTGATTCGCGAGAAACGGATAAACGGTCTGTACAATCGCCGCTTTTCAATCTTCGCCGATTAACGTTTGGATTGACTTACGTCGTCCGTGCCGGTGGTCTTTAAGACGAGCCCTATAACACCCACGAAGGTTACCTGCTTAGGGGAGAGGTGTGAAGTCAACCGACCATGCATCCAGATCGCTTATCAAGAGACCAACGCCCTGTACTTCGGGGTTTCACTCTGATTGAACTGTTGGTCGTCATTGCCATTATCGCCATTCTGGCTGGTATGTTGCTGCCAACGCTGGCTCGGGCACGGGAAAAGGCTAAGCGGATTAACTGCATCTCCAATCTGAAACAGTAGGCGCTGGCTTTTCATCTTTATGCGGATGATTTTCGCGACATCTTTCCGACCGCCAATCAGACCACCGCGTGGAAGCTCGACGCACTTTATGTCATGAGCAAAGACCAGGGCCTAACTTTGATCAGCTACGGCATGGCCGGCGGTGCCGTCCGCAAAAATACGGCGGAATTCGAGGCCGACATCAAACAAAAAAAGGTCCTCCCCACCACGTGGCGGTGTCCGTCCCGAAATGACGCGCCCCGGCTCTTCGACGAAAAGGGGCTTCTGCATATCGATAACTACATGATCTTGACCGGCCTTCGTGGCACGGGTCCGAACCCCGACCTACGTTTTAAAGGAACCAGTTCTCCCGCTAAATCCTCGGATCCCTCGGGCCCCATCACCGGGGATCACACGCTGGTGTTCCCCGCTCAGAAGGATTGGACATCCAACCATGGCAGCAAAGGCCCGGTGCCGATCCTCGGGTAGGTGGATTTTTCAAACACGCCCGCCGGTCTCAACGAAGCGTTTAGCGATGGCCATGCGGAATGGATTTCCCAAGCCCGGGTTCCTCGGGCCGCCTCCGGAACTTTCGTTAAATCGATGTGGGCCTCCGGATGGCCCTGGGACTGGGGATGGGCGGAATGAAGCGGTCAACCTCCCACATCACCGCTCAGCCGACGGTCGACGTTCCGACCTTCTCTCGGGCTGATTTCTCTCCGCTTACCCAGAGGTAGTTCCCAAGGCATGAGCGCAAATCAACCCTACTTTGGGGATTGGATCAGAGTTTTGACTATTTTCCGACCTCAGAAAGCCGGGATTTAAACCCATTTTTCTCAGCAGGATTTTTTGGAGAAAGCCCACCTCGGAGATGAGCTGTCAAGGTGAGCGTTAACTTAGTTTTTCGTTCACCCCCAGCCAAGATCACTGCCGACAAAGTGGCCAGCGTCGCCGGTGCGCTACCAGTGTCATGGAGACCTCGGGGAGTTATCCTCCGAAAACTCAGGCAAATCCCGCCCTCTACTTTCTCAATCCGCCCAATCCACTCAGTAGGCCTGACAGATGACCAAGAGATCGGGTGAAGAGGTCGAGGTGAACGGAAGGAGTTTAGCCATCAATCGTCGGCTTTGAGGTTCGGACCAGGCTAAATTCTTTGGCGCAATCGTCTAGAAAAGCAACGACGAGGCGATGGAGTTCTCGTTGAGCGTGATTGAGTTTCCAAGCCAAGGGCCAGAGGGAGAGAAGAATAAGCCAAGGCCAATGGTGTAAGAAGCGTGAGACTGTTGGTAAGGTCGAGAAGGGGTCGATGGGAGCTAAGCCTTGGAGACGGCTGACGACACCGATAAAAAGCAGTTCGCCGCCGCCGATGGAAGCGAAGATAACTAGAGCGAAAGAACTCCATTGTGAACGGATTCGGCAGCGCAACATTTGTCGATTACCTTCATGATATTCGACCGCTGTCAGTACTTGTAATCGAGCCCAGCGAGAGCCGTAGATTTCGACATCGAACGGGCTCCAACCCGCATCGGGTTTATTTTGCCAACCGAGTGCATCGAGACGTGCCAGCATTCGTTGAAGGAATCGCATACGATCCAAGCCCTTTTCAGCCCAATAAAGAAGAACTTGAAGAGCTTCTTCACGATCGACAAGACTGAGAGAGTTGAGGGTTTCACGCGTGCTTAGAGGACGTTGGCGATCAAGAAGATTACCCCGATGCCGAGCCCATCCACGAACGATCGGTTGAAGGAAAAAAAGAAAGGCCACCATGGGCCTGGACCAGAATCGGCAGCGGTTTCGGGGGAGTTTAGTTTGGCAGGCGGCGGTGATACAGAGGGTTAAGGAAAACAGCAGACTGACCAACCCCAAGGTCCAGACGAAAGGCACAACAGCGCTGATCACAAGAATGGGTGTGGTGACCAAGACGTGGAACTCCAAGCTGGTGCCGATGATGAGCGTTAGGCTGGTGTCCCGGGTGTAAATGCTTTGGAAGGGAGCGCTACCGAACATACCGTGGTAGATCACTGGGCGCCGAGTTTCGACGCCGATCCGAGCGGAGGTATAAATGCGCCCCTGCCACATTGATCCGCCGAAACGGTTAAAGTTTTCGGGATGCCGTTGTTCGAGTAGGGCCTCGGCTTCGCCATAACCGGATTGTTGACGCAAATAAGCGGTGAGAGAATTGCGCCGATAGTGCCAAACGAAACCCGCCGGACTGAATCCGATTCGGTATCCGTGTTGTTGAAGTCGCCAGCAGATGTCGACATCGTCACCGGCCCGCCGGTAAATGGGGTTGAAGCCTCCAATTTCCTGTAATGCCCATCGGTAGAAGGCCATATTGCAGCCTGGAATATGTTCAGCAACACGATCGGTTAGCATGACGTGCGCTGGACCTCCTGGCGACATCATGACGGCTGCAGCCGTTGGAGAATCATCAGGTGGCAAGAAATTGTGTCCCCCGATGCCAGTGAAGCGAGAGCGAAGTAGATCGCCGACCAGATAATACAGCCAGTCTTCATCCGCGCGGCAGTCTGAGTCGGTAAAAGCGACGATCTCGCCGGTGGCGGCTTCGATACCGGTATTACGGGCGAAACCGAGCCCTTTATTGACCACATGTCGTAAGGTACGGACGCGCGGAAACGTGGCCGCAATCGAGGGGGTGGCGTCGGTTGATCCGTCGTCGATAAGGAGGACCTCGTAATCGGAATAATTAAGATTCTCGAGGGATTGAAGGCAGGATTTCAGGGTGGCCGCACCGTTGTAGCTAGCCACCACCACCGAAACGAGGGGTGTGCTGGGCAACGGAAACCAAGGGGCAACTTTGTAGCAGTCTCGAACGGCATCAAAGGACGCCTTGGGTGAGCGATCAAAGCGGGTTAAGCCGAAGGCCCAATCGAGGATTTGCCGACCGCTATTCCACCACTCATCGGTGAACGAGTAGACCACCACACCAGCGCAACCACCGCGAAAAGCACTTTCAATTTTCCAAGTGAGGATTTCTGCCTGAGTAGACTCCCCTTCACGAAGGGTATCGACCCCAAATTCACCCAGTATCAGGGGCTTGGTTTCAGTCAGCATCTGCAACCGAGCTAGGTAATTTTCGAAAGGTTGACGTTCGTGCAAGTAGAGGTTGTAGCAGTGAAAATCGATGGAGTCGGGACGGAGAAATTCGGTGGTGGGAAAGTTACCGAAAGTGCAGAGCAGTTCAGCGTCTTCACTCTTGGAAGCCTGCACTAACCTATTGATAAAATTCTCGACATTTGCTGAACCACTCCATCGAACGACATCAGCAGGAATCTCATTAACCACGCTCAGAGCGAAGAGTGCTGGATGAGCCGCGCAATCCCGCGCCGCTTTTCGAACAGTCTGAAGGGCCGTCTCTCGAGATTCGACCGAATCAAGAAAGCAAAGATTCCTATTCCAAGGGACATCCACCAAAAGGCGCAAACCATGTTCAAGGGCGAGATCTAAAAACCATCTGGGAGGGACGTGATAAACTCGGATTAGATTTGCCCCAAGTGAGCAGATTTGGAGAAAGTCGCGTGCGGTAATCTCTCTGTTGGTAAAATGGTTACCTAAGGAATCGGGAGTTAACGGTCCGTAAGTGACTCCTTTGGGATGAAATTTTCGCCCATCAAGCCGAAAGAATTTGCCGTCGACAGTGACTCTAGCTCTGGGATGAGGCGTCAAAGAATTCAAGCGTAGGAGGAAGGGTGGGACGGAGAAATCTCAGGAAAAGGTTGGGGAACAAATCCCTTTGAGAAAACGAGTGAGGGATTGAAGATGATAGGAACCAGAGACATTGTCGGTAAAATTATAGGATGTCGCAGACTGCAATCCTACGGTTTACATCCAGCCTGAATAAGGCACACAATTGAGGTGTATTGCAACGTGGATTAAAGCGGGATCTTCTGGGTTCTTTGGAGAAGATTGATCTAGGGGGTCAAAGAGTTTTTTCAATTTGAAAAGGCCTTAGATCTGCCAGTCCACCGAGGTGGCGCGATCCTTCTTTGCCGAGACTTTGACTCGGAGATCATCCATGAGGACAATGGAATCAGGCGGGACGCTGTGCATAAGGAAGACATTGGCTCCCACGGTAGTGCCCGAACCGATGACTGTATCGCCTCCGACAATAGTGGCATTAGCGTAAATGGTGACATGGTCTTCGAGGGTAGGATGTCGTTTTTGGCCTCGGAGAGCTTGGCCTGCAGCGAGAGAACGGGCGACCAACCCGACGCCTTGGTATAATTTCACATGAGTGCCGATAATGGCAGTTTCACCGATCACTGTACCGGTGCAGTGATCAACGAAGAAATGACTGCCGATTTGAGCTCCCGGATGGATATCCATACCAGTGCGGCTATGGGCCCATTCCGCCATGATCCGAGGGAGAAGAGGCACCTTTCGGCGATAGAGTGCGTGGGCCATTCGATGAATTGAAATCGCTTCGACGAAAGGGTAAGCGACGATAATTTCCTCGCGATTGGAAGCGGCCGGATCACCACGGAAAGCGGCTTCGACATCGGAAGCAAGAATTTCGCGGATGATCGGAAGTTCCCTCAGAAACTCGATGGTTAGAGTGTGTGCAAGACGTCGGGGACCGGTGCGATCGTTGGGAGAGGTATTAAAGCAGCGAAGTGCTTTGTAGAGTTCGTCCTCAAGATTGCCGGCGACATCATCGAGGAGCAGGACGGTCTCCGATTTAAGTTCGGAGCTATGGATAACTTGATCATCGAAAAAGCCGGGAAAATTCAGACGTAGAAGATTTTTGCAAATTTGCACCACAGCACCTTTCGAGGGTAGATTGACCCCGTCGAGATGGTTAATCCCGCCCTGTTTAGAGTAACTAGCGAGCAGGGCGTCAGAGATTTCGGTGATCGGAAACGACACGCCGTAAGAGTGAAGGAGTGAGAGTTAGAAAGCGAGAATTGCGAGAGTCTTTGAATTTATCTCTTGATCCCGCTCCCTTCATTCGTATGCTCCCTAGCCTTTCGTCTCATCGAAAGTCCTGTTTTATGCGTCGTCCGAAGGGTATCAAGACCAAGAAGTCCGTTTCCAAGCGGTTTAAAATTACCGCAACCGGCAAGGTGGTTACGTCACATGCTGGCAAAAGGCATTTGCTGTCCGGCAAAAATGCAAAACGCCGTCGTCGTTTGGGAGCCTCCAAGGTTCTCCATCCGAGAGACGTCTACAAAATCAAGGCGTGTCTGCCGTTTTCACATTGATCATCTGTTGATCCTTGATTGAAAGACCGAACGACTCATATCACTTTCACCTTTTAACTCTCACTTTAACTAGTACCTAGAACATGCGTGTTACAAACGCCCCAGCTTCTCGCAAACGCCGTAAGAGAATGCTCAAAATGGCGAAGGGCTTCCGGTTGCGCCGGAGCAGTCATTACCGCTACGCCAGCGATGCCGTTGATCATAGTCTGCAATATTCTTACCGAGATCGCAAGACCAAGAAGCGCACTTTTCGCGCTCTTTGGCAGGTCCGTATCAATGCGGCAGCCCGCTCTGCCGGACTCACCTACAGCCGGTTTATGGAAGGGCTGAAGGCGGCTCATGTCGGGATGGACCGCAAGGTTCTCGCTGATCTTGCGGCCACGGACGCCGCCGCTTTCACTAAGCTTGTCGAAATCGCCCAGATCGCTCTCAAGGCTAAATCGGCAGCGGTTGCGGTTAAGGCCTGATCGAGTTTTGTTTTTTAGAGCGGGCGTCTTCTCACACGGAAGGGGCCCGCTTTTTGTTGACGCGATTGTGTTAACTCGCAGTTGACCCCAGTTGCGTGGGGTGGTGGTAACTGTGGCAACAGCTTCCTCTGTTTCCACAGTGCTTTTCTAAATCCATTTTCACTGAAATTAGGCCTTTAATGTCACTTCAAGACCGATTGTCTACCATCCGAGATGCCGCGGTGTCTGAGTTGATGGGTGCCCTTGATTTGCCGGCACTCGAACGTTCCAAAGGACTGTTTCTTGGTCCCGAAGGCCGGTTCACGGCTTTGATAAAGGAACTCAGTGCTCTTGCCCGTGAAGAGCGTCCTCTTGCTGGGAAAGCGATCAATGCAGCTAAACAGGAGTTAGAAGCACTCTTGGCAGAGAAGCGAGCGACCTTGGAACGGACCGCCTCCTTGCCCAAGGAAGCGGCTGATTTCACGGCACCCGGTCGAAGGCGTCCTCTCGGTCGATTGCATCCCCTGACCTTGGTCACCGAGGATATTGTTCGTGCCTTCAGACGATTGGGATTTGCGGTGGCCGATGGACCTGAAATTGAGGATGAGTACCACTGTTTTGATGCCCTGAATACGCCATCAGACCATCCGGCGCGTGATGCTCAGGATACCTTTTTCATTGAGACTCCGGGGCGTCCCTTGCTGCGTACCCACACGAGTTCTGTTCAGATTCGGGTGATGGAAACCATGCCCCCGCCGATCCGGATTGTGGTTCCGGGCCGAGTGTTCCGTCGTGATAACGCCGATGCCACTCATAATCCAACGTTCCACCAGATCGAGGGGCTCTACGTGGACAAGGGGGTTACCTTGGGAGATCTCAAGGGAACAGTGGAGGCCGTGTTCAAGGATGTTTTAGGTGATGATATTAAATTACGGTTTCGGCCGCATTATTTTAGCTATACTGAGCCGAGCATGGAGATTGATTTTACGAATGCCCTAGTGAAAAAGCTGGGCAAAGATTGGTTGGAAATCGCTGGATGCGGAATGGTGCATCCCAAAGTTTTTGAAACAGTTGCTTACGATCCGGAAGTCTGGAGCGGTTGGGCGTTCGGCTTTGGTATCGAACGGATAGCCATGCTGCGGTATGGAATCACCGATATTCGGTTATTTTACGAGAATGACACCCGTTTTCTTCGGCAGTTTTGATGTTTTATCGAGGAACTGATCGGCGTTTGGGAGTGGTAAAGGGAATTATGAATCGATTCGGTTGCATCGCTATAATTTGGCTCTTGGGTGGTGTTGCTCTCCAAGCGGCACCCGCAGAAAATATTTTTCTGATCACCGCAGACGGACTCCGTTGGCAAGAGGTTTTCCGTGGGGCTGAAGATATGCCTCTGGGTAAGAGTTACGGCAATTTGGGCAATAGTAATGCGATTCAAAAAGAGTTTCGTCGGGTGACACCTGCCGCCTCTCGTTCGGTACTGATGCCCTTTCTGTGGGAAACAATCTTAAAAGAGGGCCAAATCTGGGGCAATCGAGATAAGCATAGTGAAGTACGCGTTTCCAACGGTTTTAATTTCTCGTATCCAGGCTACAATGAATTTCTCACAGGGGCCCCCGACGCTTCCGTGACGAGTAACGATCGGATTCTCAATCGAAACACCAATGTTTTTGAATGGATAAGTGGGCAACCCGGTTTTCAGGGGAAGGTTGCGGCGGTAGTGAACTGGGATGTGCTGCCGTGGATTTTAAATGGCCCACGATCTCGGATTCCGATTTGGAGTGGCTTTGATGTCCCTGAAGGCACAGAGCGATTGGCGGTTCCTTCCGCACTCAGTGAGATGGTGGAACGAGGGCGAACTGTGTGGGCAGGAGTTTTGCTCGATACCTTTGTGGGCTATGCCGCGAAGCATACCGTTCGCACTTTAAAACCGAGGGCGATGTATGTGTCATTTGGTGAAACCGACGACTGGGCGCACGAGGGGAATTATGAGCGTTATCTTCGGGCGATTCACGAATTCGACCGCTTTGTCAGCGAACTGTGGACACTAGTGCAGTCGATGCCTGAATATCGTGGAAAGACTGCCTTTTTAATTTCAGTGGATCATGGTCGAGGGGCGGCCCCAGTGGCTTGGAAAACCCACGGCCGGGAGATTCCTGAATCGGCATCAATTTGGTTTGCGGCTATTGGGCCAGGGATTCCTCCACTAGGGGAACGTGCCGATACACCTCCGAGCCTGCAAGCGCAGGTGGCTGCGACTGTTGCCACTTTAGTCGGTGAAGACTTCGCAGAATCCCGTCTGGGGATTCGTCCGCCTTTCCCTCTTTTAATCTCCGCTACCCGTCCCTGAATCGATCCTAGAATGAAGGTCACTCTGAATTGGCTAAAACAGTACGTCGACATCCCTTGGTCACCCGAGGAATTGACAGAACGTCTGACCCTACTTGGTGTCGAGGTTGAGGGGGTGCAGAAAATTGATGGCGAGTGGGATGGGGTGGTCGTGGCACAGATTGTTACCCGCGACAAACATCCTAATGCCGATAAACTTTCACTCTGTCGGGTCAACGATGGCACGGGCGAGCGCCAGATTGTTTGCGGAGCTCAAAACTTCAAAGTCGGCGACAAGGTTCCTTTAATTTTACCCGGAGCATCGTTGCCGATGAAGTTGGGGGATAAAGAACTCTTTACCATTAAGGTGGGTAAGATCCGGGGTATCGAGTCCCACGGTATGTTGTGTTCTCACGAAGAACTGGGAATTGATCCGGAATCGATTGGGCATTGTAAAGAGGATGGACTGCTTCTGTTGCGTGAGACGGCTGTTGTCGGGCAGTCTTTAGCTAGTTATCTAGGACGTTCTGGGAGTGATGTGGTGTACGATCTGGAAATCACTCCGAATCGTCCTGACCTCACCTCATTGATCGGTATTGCCCGAGAAATAGCGGCTATTACGGGGCAACCATTGCGTCTTCCAGAGTGCCGAGTGCTTCTCGAGTGCGGCGTCACCGCAGCTTCGTTGGTTTCGGTTTCTTTGGAAGCTCCCGACCTGTGCCCCCGCTATACGGCTCGGATTATTCGCGGGGTCAAAGTAGGTCCGAGCCCCGTTTGGCTCCGGTCCGCTTTGGAAAAAGTGGGGGTGCGCAGCATCAACAATGTCGTTGATGTATCGAACTATGTCCTTTTGGAGACAGGTCACCCCCTGCACACCTTTGACTATTCTCTTATCGCTGCGGGAGCGGGTGGAAAGCCCTCGATCGTAGTACGTCGTGCCGTTTTTGAAGAATCCTTCACCACCTTGGATGGGCGGGCTCATAGGCTAGGGCAGGAGGCTCTTTTGATTGCGGACGCCGAAAAAGGGATCGCTCTCGCTGGGTTAATGGGAGGCAGTAATTCTGAGATTCGCGAGTCAACTGTCGATGTCCTTATTGAGTCTGCTTATTTTTCACCAGCCTCCATTCGGCGCACCTCAAAAGCATTGGGAGTGCGAACGGATGCTAGTTATCGTTTCGAGCGAGGGGCTGATGTGGGGATCTGTGACTATGCTAGTCGACGGTGTGCCGCACTAATTCTGGAGACAGCTGGAGGGCAGTTAGCCGAAGGAAGCGTAGAGGTCTATCCTTCACCCTTTGAGCCGCATCAGTTGGCACTTCGGTATCAACGGACAGACGCCTTGACAGGTACGGTGATTTCTCCTGAAGAACAGAGTCGTATTTTGATTGGGCTAGGTTTGGTTAATGTGACCCCAATCGGAGGTTCGGTAGAGACGGCGACTTGGCTTATTCCAACCTGGCGGGTGGATTTAAAGCGGGAGGTAGATTTGATTGAAGAGGTGGTCCGTGTTTTCGGCGTGGGACGAATTCCATCGACACAGTCTCGCCGTGCTCAAGGGAGTCATCCGGCGGATGCTCATTTTGACCGTTTGACCGAAGTTCGACGCTTGTTGTCAGGGTTGGGGTTGGATGAGGCTCAGGGTCAGACACTCGTTGCGGAGGCGTCAGCACGTTGGGTAACGGAGGGCGTTGTCCTTTTATCCAACCCCTTGAGCAGTGAAATGAATGCACTGCGACCGTCGCTCTTACCTGGTTTACTGGACACATTACGGCACAATTTAAGCCGCCGGAACGGAGATGTGCAGTTGTTTGAAATAGGTCGAGTTTTTGTGCCCCATGAGGGAGGGTTACGCGAGGGTTGGCGTTTAGCTCTGGCCTTGACGGGAGCACGGGCCCCACGTTTTTGGTCGGGTCTTGATCGTGATGCGCGCTGCGATATTCCTGATTTGAAAGGGTTGATCGAAGAGGTAATTGAGCGAATAGGATTACGTGGCATTGCTTGGATACGGCGAGCAGAACCGACGTCACTCTTTATCGAATCAGCCTCTATTGCACTAGGAGGTAAATTGGCATTGGGGCAATTGGGTCAACTCCAACCGCAATTAGGGAAATTATATGATCTTCGTGACGGCGTTTTTTTAGCTGAACTCGATTTGGATCTTTTATTTCAGCGAGGTAATTCAGCGAAATCTTTTAAGCCTTTAGCTCAATTTCCCTCTATCCAGAGGGATCTAGCGATGATTGTCGTTGAGTCGACGACGCACGATGCGGTTCTGGCAGTGATAAAGCAGGCCAAGCCAGCGCATTTAGAAACGATGGCTCTCTTTGATGTTTTCCGAGGTAAACATGTCCCAGAAGGGAGGAAGAGTTTGGCCTATTCTTTTACCTATCGGGCAGCGGACCGCACACTGAAAGATGACGAGGTGAACGCCGCACACGGTCGAGTTATCGAGGCAGTGAAAGAGGCGTTAGGTGCGGTCTTGCGCGACTGAAGGAGTTTGCAGTCGTTCAAAGAAAATGAGATCAGACAGACGCGCTCGACCCTAGGAAGGCACTCATGAGTTCATCGCTGGGTTGTTGTGAGCCATGATCGGATGGCGGCGGCCTGTGGATGAGTTGGTTCGAGTACTAAAACGGTTTGGTAATGTCGGCGGGCGCTAGCGATATTCTGGAGTTCGCCTGCGTACAATCCCGCGGCGGCGAGATGGAGAGAAGAATCGGAAGGGAAAGTTTGCAGGATCCCCTCTAATTGTGCCGCTGAATCCGTGAAGAACCCAGAATTCAGCAGAGCGAGAGCGAAGGTCTTCTGAGATTCGAGTTCCTTTGGCTTGATCTGGAGCGCGTTTTCGCAGGACAACAGTGCGAGAGGTAGATTACCCTGATTCAAGGCCAGAAGTGCCAAGTTGTGGTGGGCTGCGTGATGAGTAGGATCGAGCGCAATTGTCTTCCGATATCCGTTGATAGCCTCAGTGAGAGCCCCTTTTTGATGCGCTACCGCGGCTACCTTGAATTGAACTTCTGCGGAGGCGCGATCACCGGGCTTTAGTGGAGAGGTGAGTTGTGCCGTATAGCGCCGAGGCGAAGAAGGTTCGAGACGGGTAATCGGCATCGACACAAGGGGTCTTAGGTCGGGAGTTTTGGGCTTGAGATCTATAACCGGAACTGGAAGAGGGGTGGTCTTTTTGGAAATGACTTTTGGAACGAGTTTAGGAGTGATTTTAGGAAGAACTGGCGAGGGTTGGCGGGAGACTTGCTCGCTCGAATTAGTCGAATCTTTACGGAACCATTTTATCGGATTTGACCAGTTGGCTGGATTCACTCGCTTCCAGACAGATCGTTTTTTAAGGGAGACCTCAGTACTAGGATCGGGTTGATCGTCAGGAAGGGCTTGGTTCGGGGTATCAATTACTGGTAACGCCACGACTTCCGACGAGCCAAGTTTTTTGGGAGACTGAGAGAGTGGAAGTGCCGGTGTGGTTGGGGATAGGATTGGAGCACGGACAGGAAGAAGCGGTGGTTCTTCGGCGATCTGGATGACTTCTTGCGGCGGCGGTGACGGTAATGAGGAAGGAAGAGAGAGTTTAGTCGGAGGCTCGAGTCGAGGTTGAGTTGAGGTAACCGCGGAAACCGCAAGGGGGACAGACGTGGCGGGAAGATCAACCGATTTAGAAGGAAAAGTAACTGCGACGTTGGTGGGGACGGTAGGAAGAGGTGGGCGTACCGGAGTGAGGTTGGCCATGGGGCGGGGGGCAACGGCGGCGCGCGGGGGCGAAAACACGGAATTGGATTGTGAAAGGGTCAGCGGCAAATTCGTGACGGAAGTGAGGGCGAGCGTGACAGGGAGGCTAGGGGAGGGGAGGTTAGGGCGGGTTGGTGGGGCCGGGTTGAACTGAGCGGTTAAGTGCAGAACGATCTCAGCAACGGCGTCGGACCGATTTGTTTTGAGCCACAGACTATAGTTAGTGAGGGCACTCTTGCGATCGCCGAGATACTGGTGCTGTAAGATGGCTAGGTTGAGGAGAGAGGGTTGATGACTTCCGTCTAATTTTCGAGCCCAGAGGAAGCGGTCTTGAGCCTCTCGATAGCGTCGTTTTTGGATGCTGATAAGTCCAAGCGTGTTCCAGTCTTCAGCAGCGGTTGCATTGAGACGTTTCGCGTTGGCAAAGCTCCGTTCGGCATCATCGATTTTCTTTGATTGATATTGAACGGTTGCCAAGCGAGCCCACGAATGGCCTTCATTTGGATTAGCAGCTAGGTAGGTGCGTAGGTGCCGCTCGGCTTCTAACCAATCGCTTTTGGCTTCGGCGAGGAGAGCTAAATTGTAGTTGGCGGCGAGTAGAGAAGTATCGATCTCGATGGCTCGCAGGTAGGCAAGCTTAGCGTCATCGTTGCGTCCCACGGTTTGGTAACCGACGCCCAGTTGATTCAGAGCTAGGGCATTACCGGGGAGAGTTTCGACGGCTATCTCTAGCATCTGCACGGCTTCGTTGGTCAAGCCGCTGTTGAGTAGTTCTGTTCCCTTGACGAGGGCCGTGTCACCCGAGGGTTTGCACCCGCCAGCAATCCAAGCTAAGGCCAAAACGGCAATTATCTGGAGCATCGTGCGTTTTAGCATAGGTGAGTGCGGGTTGAGCGATAGAAAGATCGAGTAGAGAGGAGAAGTAAGAAAGGAGCGAATCAGACGGTGTCTCTAGGAGTGGTGGGCGCGACAGGAGTTGAACCTGCAAGGCTTGCGCCAATGGATCCTAAGTCCATCGTGTCTGCCAATTCCACCACGCGCCCATTTTGTTTGACCTGCGCACCAACATTATTTGTCCGGCGCACGGAGGTAAGTAAATCGACTTCTGAAGTGTTTGCCAACAACGGATGATAGTTCATTGCGTTTTGCTGGATGAGACGAGTCCCGCCGACTAAAAGAAACTGGTTTATCCAGCGAACTGAACGGTTCACTGCTGAATGCCAAGGAAAAGGGGGTTGAGTTGTTTTTGGGCTTTGACCCTTTTCGATCTCTAACAGAGAACAAATGCAATAGTTTGGGCTTGAACGAAGTTAGAGTTCTTTATCGTTGCGGCCTAGTTTCGACCTGAGGATTTTAGAAGTGCCATCGACGATCTCACCTCCGACATCTCCAAGTATCCGAACTTGACGGCGAACTGCACGAAAAGAGGTTGAACTCAGGTTGAAAAGGCCCCGAGGCGTGAGGACCATTTGGGCTGTGGTCGCACGCCGTAACTCAAAAGGGGGTGTTACCCAAGACGAGGCCGGAAAATGCTCCGGTTGACTCAAAAGTGGTGTTACCCAAAGTCCCCTGAAATTTGGAAGCGAAGGAAGCCGGGGCCCGGTGGCAGTCCGGCCTCCTTCGTTCCCGTTTC
>SIAZ01000060.1 GCA_009695405.1 Pedosphaera sp.
CGAAATCTTCGACTACATTGAAATCTTCTATAACCGCCAGCGCCGTCACACCTCCCTCCGAGGCCTTTCACCCGCTCAGTTCGAACTCAAAAATAACTAACCAATAACTCCCTTTTCTCTGTCCGTTTTATCGAAGCAGGCCCAGTTGCCCGCCGAACTTCCAGAAGGAGTGCATCAAGACCTTGCTCGGTTCGGCTAAACTGCTCAGTACTCAATAAGGAGTGAGTGCTATCTTGTCATCCGCCTCAATAAGCAAATTTCTGTCCATTTTAAATGCAGAAGAGTATCTAGAAATGGTTCCAATGAGATTAATCGTTATTTCATGTTTACTCACTTTCCTTCAATTGGTTTGTCCTAGTTTACAGGGCGCAGAAAGCCCACTTGCAGTTCGAACCAACTTAGCTTGGAAGAGCGGTACACATCAACTGGGATTCGACGGACGCGAGCGAACTTTCCTTATCGATGTGCCTAAAAAGTTAAGATCCAAGGCACCGCTTCTGCTGATTTTCCACGGGTTTGGAAATTCCGCAAAAGGCATTCGAGACTTAACCGGATTTGCACCTTTGGCTGAAAAGTACGGATTCGTTGCTGTTTATCCCGAAGGCACTCACGACTCAAAAGGAAAACAGTTTTTTAATGTCGGATACCAATTTCATCAGGACCAAAAAGTAGATGACATTCAATTTGTTAAAAGTCTGAGTGCTCGATTGGTAAATGACCTCGGACTTGATGCGCGATCCGTATTTGCCACAGGATTTTCCAATGGCGGCGATATGAGTTTTTTTCTCGGAGCGCAACGGGATCCCTTCGTTGCCGCAATTGCTCCAGTTGCTGGAACAATGATGAACACTTGGACCAAAAATTTTAAACCTGCGGTTCGTCTATCAGTCATGGCAGTGAACGCTCCCCAAGATAAGATCACCCTTTGGAGCGGTGATATGCAAAACCGGGATGGCTGGGGAGCTTACCTTGGCACAGAAGCGGTGGTAAACCTGTGGATAAAAGGGCTCGAACTCACCCAAAGTAACCGAGTTGATTTTGCAAAAACGATCCGATTAAACCGTTGGCCTGCCCAAAATGACCCGACAGAGGTGCGTCTTTACTTGATTGGTGGCGGTCATAATTGGCCACAGAATTTGGGGGTAGAAAAAGAGACGACGGCCGAGGTTATTTGGCGATTCTTTGACTCCCACCGTCCCAAGACGCCTTGACTGATCCTGTTGATCGAGGCTAAGTCGCCTTCCACGGGGCGTAGGAGCGCCCTTAAGGCGATCATCGAAAGTGCTCTTCGTCGGGAGATTCGGCCCGCTTCAGACTGGGAGAATTCCCGACCCAACTCGGTTCGAGGTTCGGCTCTTTGGCATTCGTTGCATTCGAACGATTTTTGGCAGTCGGCTCACCACGTTGGCTTAGATTTGCGCCCTCCAGAATGATTTGGACGAAGAGGACCTGCAAAAAGCGATCCACCTCGGATTGCCATGATTACGCCGTAAAGTATGGGAAGTGGTTTTGCCACCTTCGACACTGGCATCAGCGCCACTATCGTTCCTGCCGGACAGTCGGCGCTTTGGATCAGTCCAATTTTTTGACGACAGACGATTTTCTAATTTAATTACCACCCTGCATAAGTGGTTGGTGCCAGCCCCTCATCAAGACTTTTGACCGAGACCGACAAGAGCAATAATGAGCCAATGGGGTCGCGGTTTCGGTTCGCGGGTTTAGCTTTTATAAAACTGATTCACCCTGAGGGCTGACTTCAGATGGCTTTTAGGATTAACTCGTGGGGCCGATGAACATTTTGGATGAACTGCGCTGGCGTGGGCTCTTCGCCGACTGCACCGATACCGATGCCTTAACGACCCGCCTCGCTGCGGGGCCCTTGACCTTATACTGTGGCTTTGATCCCACGGCTGACACTCTGCATGTGGGTAATCTGGTACCGCTATTGTGTCTCCGACGCTTTCAATTAGCGGGAAATATTCCGATTGCCTTAGGAGGTGGGGCAACGGGGATGATTGGAGATCCTAGTGGTCGATCAGCCGAGCGGAATCTACTCACATCCGAAGTTCTTCAACACAATATCGCATCAATTAAAGGGCAACTCGCTCGATTCCTCGACTTCGATGCCCCCAGCAATCCGGCTCGATTGGTAGATAATTACGACTGGTTTTCACCGATTTCGTATCTCGAATTCCTCCGCGATGTGGGTAAGCACTTCACGGTAAATTGGATGATTGCGAAGGAGTCAGTGAGGTCTCGAATGGAAGATCGGGACAATGGTATTAGCTATACCGAGTTTAGCTACATGTTGCTTCAAGCGTATGATTTTTATTATTTGCGCAAGGAAATGACCTGCGAATTACAGATTGGTGCAACCGATCAATGGGGAAATATTACCGCTGGATCGGAGCTTTGCCGTCGCCGCTTGGGCACGACCGTCTGGGGACTTACACTTCCCCTCCTAACCAAGGCGGACGGCACAAAATATGGCAAGAGTGCCTCGGGGGCAGTGTGGTTAGATCCTAAACGAACCAGTCCCTATCGCTTCTATCAATTCTTTGTGCAGAGCGACGATCGCGACATCATCAAACTACTAAAAGTTCTCACTTTTCTTTCTCAAGAGGAGATCGTCGCATTGGAGTCCGAATTGGCGGCCAACCCGGGTGCTCGTGCACCACACAAGGCCTTAGCTCGAGCCGTGACCGATTTGGTTCACGGTGAGGCGGCGACATCAGAGGCTATTCGGGCGAGTGAAATTCTCTTTGGTGGCGATCTAACCGGTGTCGAGGAAAGCACTTTTAATGAACTTCTAGGTGAAGTACCCACTCAGTTTGTGGCTGCGAATCGCTTGGGAAATGAGGGGATGCCCCTGACCGAACTCTTGGTTGAAGCAGGGCTTTGTGCCAGTAAGGGGCAGGCTCGAACTGACATTCAAGGCGGTGGAGTTTCCGTCAATAACGTTCGATCAATCGGTGCTCAGCAACATCTGACCTCTACCGACCTGCTGTTTGGCCAGCATCTTCTTCTCAGAAAAGGGAAACGAAATTATGTGGTTGTGACTGTGAAAAAGGATTCCGCAACGCTCTAAACGAAAGTGGAACTTTACTTTTTAAAATAACCTCCATTTACAGGCGGACTCGACGGGCATAATATCCTCCGTGAACTCGGCACCCCCTTCTTCATGGCCTTTCTATAGTCACCCTTGAAGTTAGTTTTCAGGGTTTTTCTGTTAGAATACTGCCTTGGCCACCTCGGCATTGGGGCTTCTTTTAAACGGTTACAAGGTGTTTTTAATGACGTATTTCTTGTTTCTCATTTCTGCGTTAAAATCTTCAATTTACATTCCCATGATCCGTTTGTTTTCTAGAACTCTTTTTGCGTCAATCGGAGGGGCTTTGGCCTTGTCCCTCGTTGGTCAGGCTGCGGATGCTCCAATCAAACACCGACTTTTATTCACCGAATACGGTCAAGGCCCAAACCGTTTCATCGAGTTGGATAAAAATGGGAATCAGATTTGGGAATTCAAACCACCGAGTACGACGGTTATTTTTCAAGTTCTGCCCACTGGAAACATTCTATTTGGATACGGTGGCAAGCCGACAGGGGTGCGTGAAATTACTTCACGAGGTAAAACTGTTTTTGATTATCAGAGTCAATCTCAACAAGTGTTTGGAACCGAGCGTTTGGCTAATGGGAATACACTCGTTGCCGAGCAAGGTCCTCCGCAGGCGGTGGAGGTAGATGCTGAAGGCAAAATCGTTCACATAACCCCGCTGCTTACAAGTCAGTCTGAGTATCATCTGCAGGTTCGCAATATTCACAAACTTGCCAATGGTAACATCCTCGCTGCGCACGAGGGGGAGGGGGCTGTGCGCGAAGTGGATCCCCAAGGCCACCTTGTCTGGGAGTTTACGGGTGTTACCAATGCCGGAGATGCACAGCGACTTTCCAACGGAAATACCCTCATTTCTTGCGGCACACAAAAGCGGGTGATCGAGGTCAATCCAGATAAAAAGATCGTCTGGGAGTTCGGCGCGAAGGATGCCCCAGAACTTAATCTGACTTGGGTTTCTAGCCTGCAACAGTTAAAGAATGGTAATCTCTTGATCGGTAATTTTCTGCGCGGTCAAGAGGGCAATGGCGCTCATGCATTTGAGGTTACGCGCAAGAAAAAGGTGGTCTGGAAATGGACGGATCATACTTTTATTAAGTCGCTAACAACGGTTCGTGTCCTCGGCGAATAATTGATCACTTTATCTCTCTAGCTCACCTCCCAACTTGTCTTTATGTTAAAAGTTGTTGTTACTGATTATACCTTTGCAGATCTTGACATGGAGTTAGCGATCTTGGCACCCCATGTCGAGGTCACTTCGTTCAAAGCGAAACGGTCGACGTCTGAATTAGCCGAGTTGGTCCACGACTCCGATGCTGTCATCACCCAGTTTGCCACGATCAATGAGGAAGTGATCCAAGCTATGAACAAAGCGAGGGTGATTGTGCGTTACGGAATTGGCTTTGATAACGTCGATATCAAAGCCGCTTGGCGGCGAGGCATTCCGGTGTGCAATATCCCTGATTACTGTGTCGATGAAGTCGCTGATCACGCCTTGGCGTTCATCTTAGCTACGACGCGGCAGGTGATTCCAAACACCCTCCACTTACGCGCACAGCAATGGGGATTGCCAGTACCAGTGCGTTCCATGCAGGCCTTGAAATATCTGACCGTCGGCATCATTGGATTCGGTCGGATCGGGCGTGAAGTTGTCCAACGACTTCTTGCCTTCAAGGCGCGCGTTTTGGTGTTCGACCCAGTGGTTGCAGAGGAAGAAATTACCAAAGTAGGTGCGATCGTTGTAGCGTCTTTCGAGGAACTATTAGCCCAAAGTGATATTGTTTCGCCGCATTGTCCCTCCACGCCAAAAACCAAAAAAATGTTTAATGCAGCGGCCTTCGCAAAAATGAAAGAGGGTGCCATTTTTATCAATGTAAGTCGGGGAGATTTGACCGATAGCAACGCGTTGATTGAGGCTTTAGAAAGCGGTAAATTGGGTGGCGCAGCTTTAGATGTGTTTGATCCTGAACCCATTCCCACAGACAATCTGATTCTGCAGAGTCCCAATGTCATTCTCGCTGCTCACGTCGCCTCGGTAAGCCCAACAGCGGTAAAGACACTGCGGGAAACGGCCGCACGGATCGCACTCAAGGCGGTGCTTGGCGAGCCTTTACCTAATGTCGTCAATGGAGTGTCGCTCCGTCGTTAAAAGTGTGGATGATGTAGCTTATTTGCCTTTTTAACCTGTGTCTGGTTTTTCCTCCTATTCAGAGATGCCAATTGAGACGCCCGATGTCATTCTTATTGGCAGCGGGATTATGTCGGCTAATCTCGGGGTGATGCTCAAGTGCTTGGAGCCACGGTTGAAGATTCAGTTGTTTGAAATCACCGACGATTTGACCCAGGAAAGTTCCGACGGTTGGAATAATGCGGGTACCGGTCATGCGGGTCTTTGCGAACTGAGTTATACGCCGAAACGTGAAGCGAACGGTTCGGTGAATGTCTCCAAGGCGATCGCTATCTTTGAGCAATTCGAACATTCAAAGCAGTTCTGGAGTTACGCGGTTGCAAAAGGGTTAGCGCGAGGCGCTGGAGACTTCATTCATAGTGTCCCCCATATTGGTTTTGCCGAAGGTCAAGAGGACGTCGACTTTTTACGAGCGCGTCATCAAGCAATGGCAGATCATCACTTTTTCAAGACGATGGACTATTCTGTCGACCCTCAGACACTTACCGCTTGGGCACCCTTAGTCCTCGAAGGTCGGGATGAAGGCCCAGTCGCGGCGACCCGAGCCACTGGGGGTACCGAGGTCGATTTCGGGAAACTCTCGCGAAGTTTGCTGGGTTGGCTTGCTCAACAGGAGGGGTGTGGTATCGCCGTCGGACATCGAGTCACCCGTTTGAGTAAAATCTCCACAGGATGGGAAGTGAAGGTCACTCATGTCGCTTCGGGCGAGCAACGACTGCATCGCGCTCACTTTGTTTTTGTTGGTGCTGGCGGTGGTAGTTTACCTCTCCTCCAATCGGCGCATCTCGTCGAGACACACGGGATGGCTGGGTTCCCAATTGGGGGACAATGGCTGGTGTGCGATACCCCTGAAGTCGTGGCGCGTCATTCTGCTAAGGTCTATGGCAGAGTGCCTCCCTCAATACCCAGTCTCGGGGGGCCCCATTTGGATCGTCGAAGGCTGAATCGCCAGAGCCAATTACTCTTTGGGCCGTTTGCCTCTTGGACCACCCAGTTTCTCCATAAAACAGGTCGTTACACCGACCTTCCCTTGTCAATTCGTCCCGGCAATCTGAGTACTTTAATCAAGACAGGCCTGCACGCTCATCCTCTCGTTCGTTATCTGATTTCACAAGGGTTGCAAAGTATGTCCGACCGTATTGCGACATTGCGGACTTTTTATCCTCGAGCACAGGCTTCGGACTGGCGGTTGATTGATGCGGGTATTCGAGTGCAATCTCTCCAAAAATCGGATCACGGTGCCATCTCATTTGGTACCTCTGTCTTCACCCCTGCCGACCGGTCGCTAGCTGCTCTTTTAGGTGCCTCACCTGGGGCTTCGGTCTCGGTGCCTATTGCTCTCGAAGTCATCAAGAAATGTTTGCCTCACTTGCTTGAGCCCCCTCTAGGACACTCACGAATGAAAGCGATGATCCCGACCTACGACGAGGACCTAAAACAATCCTGTAATGCGGATCGATTTGAAAGTGTTCAAGCCGCGACTCACGGTCTTCTGGAACTAAGCCCGTCGACTAAATCAACGATTTAGGCATTTCGATACTGTGAAAATTTTTAAACAGACCTAGACTTTAGGCACTTCCCTAATGATTCATTTAACCGATAAAATTGCGATCGTTACTGGGGCAGGGTCCGGAATTGGTGCGGCTATCGCTGTCTGTTTCGCAGAGGCAGGAGCTCGAGTGTATGTGGCTGATTGCAATGAAATCGCCGCGTTAGAAACGGTACAAACAATCGAGCATAAGGGAGGTTGGGCGCGCTCTCATCTTGTGGATATCGCTCAACATTCGGCGTGCGACTCACTCATTCAACGGGTGCTCTTGGAGAATAACCAGCGCTGCGATGTGCTGGTGAACAACGCTGGGGTGGGGCATGTTGGGACGATTTTGACCACCGACCCCTCCGATCTAGAACGGCTTTGGCAGATCAATCTACGAGGCGCTTATTTTCTCAGTCGCGCGGTGTTGCCATCAATGATCGCTCAACAGTCTGGTTCGATTATTCATTTGGCTTCCATCGCCGGAGTGATGGGAATGGAAGCTCGATTTGCTTACACAATCACCAAACACGCCGTGGTGGGAATGACCCGTGCCATGGCGATGGATCATGGGACCACGGGTGTTCGTATCAATTGTATCTGTCCGGGCCGAGTACAGACCCCATTCGTTGCAGCGAGACTGCGGGAATCTCCGGATCCAGCAGAGTATCTGCGCCAAATGGAAGCGCCCCATGCGATGAAGCGAATGGCTGAACCCTTCGAGATTGCATCCGCAGCCCTTTATCTGGCGAGTGATGCTTCCTCCTTTGTTACTGGCAGTGCGATGGTCGTCGATGGAGGCTACACGGCCGGTAAATAGTCACTTAAATAGAACTCTCTTACCTTTTTATTTTTATGCGCATCATTCGTTATCAAGATCCACAGGGTATCATCCACTACGCATCGCAACAAATCGACGGATCAGCTCTGCAGATTGTCGGCGATATTTTTGGCGATTATCAGGTCACAGATATTGCTACGCAGGTGAGCAAATTACTTGCACCGATTGCGCCGTCTGTCCTTTTTTGTATTGGATTAAATTATAGGCGTCATGCTGAGGAAGGCCGATTGCCGATCCCAGAGTTCCCCATCCTTTTTATGAAATCACCCGCTGCAGTCCAGAATCCGGGTGACGCCATTATTTTGCCCCGTCATTTGAACAGTGACGAAGTGGATTATGAATGTGAATTGGCCGTCGTGATTGGGAATCGGTGTAAGAATGTGTCTAAGGAAGAGGCCTTAGACTTTGTTTTAGGCTACACCTGCGCCAACGATGTGAGTGCTCGTGATTGGCAAATCAAACGGGGCGGGAGCCAGTGGTGTCGTGGTAAAACCTTCGATACCTTTGCTCCACTTGGGCCCTGTCTGGTGCTTAAGGATGAAATTCCCAATCCGAACACGCTCGGCATTAAGACCGTGCTGAATGGGAAAACCATGCAGGATTGGAATACCAACGACATGATCTTTGATGTACCGACATTGATCGCTTTTCTGAGCGGCAGCACGACGCTAGTACCGGGCACAGTTATTCTTACTGGGACGCCCCACGGTATCGGGGCGGCGATGAAGCCACCGGTATTCCTTCAAGCGGGCGACACTGTTACCATTGAGATTGAGAAAATTGGATCTTTGACAAACCCAGTGGTGGCTGAGTCGGCCCTGTAGGCGTTTACCGATCCGCCTGATTATGTCCCTAAGCCTGCCAATCGATTCCGGTGCCCTTCGCAAAAAGGTCGCTTGGCGGGTGCTCCCCTTGGTTTTCATGCTCTATATTGTTTCGTATTTGGACCGCGCCAATGTGGCCTTTGCTAAACTACGAATGGCGGGAGATTTAAAATTTACGGAAGGTGTTTTTGGTTTGGGAATTAGTGTGTTTTTTATCGGTTATCTCTTTCTTGAAATACCGGGGGCTTTGCTCGTTGAACGATGGAGCGCGCGAAAATGGTTTTCACGTATTTTAATCACCTGGGGCTGCATTTCAGCGCTCACCGCTTTTGTGCAAACGCCGACACAATTTTATCTGGTGCGCTTCTTTTTAGGTGTGGCAGAGGCCGGATTTTTTCCGGGTATTATTGTCTACTTCACCCATTGGTTTGCTCAAGAAGATCGCACCCGAGCCCTTTCGGGACTCCTGATGGCCGTTCCATTTAGTCTTGCCTTGGGAGCTCCAGTCTCAGCGTTGCTACTGGATGTTCACTGGTTGGGTTTGTTAGGGTGGCAATGGCTTTTCATCGTGGAAAGTATGCCGGCGATTGCCCTTGGCATCGGTGTTCTGTGGTGGTTGACGGATCGCCCGAGTGATGCCCAGTGGCTCACCCCTGCGGAACGTGATTATTTGGCTGCTGTACTAAGAAAAGAGGCTGAAGCCAAAGAAGTCGGTGGAAAAATTACCATTCTTCAAGCTCTTCGTTTACCGACGGTTTGGCTGTTGGTTCTCGGCGTTCTTGTCGCAAATAGTGGAGGGTACGCACTGACTTTTTGGCTTCCGACAACTGTGAAAAATCTCTCGGGCGGTTCAGATCGAGCTACTTTGCTTTATAGCGGACTGTATTATACCTGCGGAATGGTGGGGGTCTTTGTCTCGGGTCAATCGGCAGATCGCACAGGTGATCGGAAATGGCATGCAGTGGGTGGGATGCTTGGCACCGGCCTATTGCTTTCGTGCAGTGTGATTCCGGGGCAAAATTTTCCCCTGCAAATGATGTGGCTCTGTCTCACAGCACTTAGTGCGTTTTTCTGGATTTCTCCCTTCTGGACCTTACCTACTTTGACCCTGAACGCTTCCGCTGCGGCTGTTGCAATTGGATTAATTAATATGGCGGCGAACCTCGCCGGCTATCTTGGAAATCATGCCACCGGTTGGCTGAGGTCTCAGGGTTACGAGGAAAGAATTTGCCTTCTCTTTCTTGCTGCTTGCTTCATCGTTGGTGCTGGTATTATTAGCGGGCTAAAAATTAATCCATCACCAAAACGAGTTAACGGTTTTCAATCGGCTTCGACAAAAATGAAGTGATCAATGAAACTGTTTCTCGTCCAACCTGATTTCTGAATGACGCTCTCTTCTTCACGCCCAGAACTTCATTTGTACCGCACTCTGCTGCTCATTCGACTTGTCGAGGAACGGTTGGCAAAATCGCATCAACGCGGACTAATCCATGGAGCGTGTCATACTTATGTCGGTCAGGAAGCCATTGCCACAGGAGTCTGTGCTCATTTGCGAAATGACGATGCGATCTTTAGTACACATCGAGGGCATGGACACGCCTTAGCAAAGGGGTTGGATGCAGTGCAACTGATAGCCGAACTTTATGGACGAGAAACCGGTTGCTCCCGCGGTCGTGGTGGCTCAATGCATTTGTTTGCTCCAGAAATTGGACTACTAGGAACGAGTGGCATCGTCGGGCCCTGTATCTTGCAAGCAACCGGTGCCGGATACGGCTTTAAGCTGATGAAAACCGATCGTGTCGCCGTTGCTTTCTTTGGCGATGGAGCCGTCAATAACGGGGCCTTTCATGAAGGACTAAACATGGCTAGTATTTGGAAACTTCCCGTCCTGTTTGTTTGTGAAAATAATCAATTCGCGACGGAGGTCCCTTTTGCCAGTGTCGCAGGCAATTCCAGTGTGGCAGCACGGGGCACCGCCTATGGACTGCCATCGGTGGAAGTCGACGGGAACAATGTCCTCGCGGTAGCCTCCCTTGCTGGAGAGGCTATTCAGCGTGCTCGCAACGGAGGGGGCCCTAGCCTCATTGAATGCAAAACCTATCGTACCCGACCGCACGCTGAAGGGATGGGAGACTTTACTTACCGCAGTCGTGAAGAGGTCGAGCAGTGGAAGACCCAATGCCCGATTGCTAGACTGAAACAGCATCTGCTTGACCAAAATCTAGCGAGCCCAACAGAGATTGAGGCGATCGGATTTGAGATAGCTCAACAGACTGAGGCCGCCCATCAAGTGGCTGAACAGAGTGCTTATCCTGCGCCTGAGACGGCGACCGATCACGTTTTTGCTGCCGTTTCAGAGTTGGGGTTTCGCGATAGACCCGAGGACATTGGGGTGACTCGAGAGTTGACCTTTATGAAGGCAACTCTCGAAGCGTTGACTGAGGAAATGGCTAAAAATTCAAAGATTTTTGTGTTAGGTGAGGGGATAGGAGTGCGAGGCGGCAACTTTGCAACGACGAGCGGCTTGTATGGGATTTACGGTCCTGAACGCTTGCGCGACACCCCGATCTGCGAGCGCGGTTTTGTCGGTCTTGCTGGTGGGGCGGCAATGGCGGGCACACGGCCGGTTGTGGATTTTATGTTCGCTGATTTTGTGCTCGATGCAGCTGGGGAAATCATCAATCAAATTGCAAAAATGCAATATATGAGCAGCGGCCGACTGAAGATGCCGGTACTCCTTCGTGGCTGCATCGGAGTGGGGCACGCTGCTGCCACTCACCACTCGGGTAGCTACTACGCGATGTACGCCAACTTTCCTGGTCTCCGTGTGGTGGTGCCATCATCGCCGCAGGATGCAAAAGGGCTTTTGAAGACGGCACTCACTTGTGATGATCCCGTTCTTTTTCTTGAACATCGCGAGTTAATGGCGATGAAAGGCCCTGTGCCCGAAGAGGAGTACTTCATCGATTTCGGTCAAGCTGCTGTGGTTCGGTCAGGAACAGATATCACGGTAGTGGCTCTCGCTTTAATGGTTCATAAAACTCTGGCCGCTTGTGGGACTTTGGAAGCCGAAGGACTCTCTGTCGAGCTGATCGATCCCCGCACGGTAGCGCCACTCGACGCAGAAACTATTTTGAAATCAGTCTCTAAAACAGGGCGATTATTGATCGTTGACGAATCTTTTGGTCCCTGCGGAATTGGTGCGGAAATTGCCGCACAACTCGCAGATCGTGGCTTCGATTTTCTCGATGCACCTATCCGGCGTCTTAACGGTAAACAGTCTCCCACACCCTATAGCCCTTCGCTCGAAGCGGTTGTCGTGCCTACAGTTGAAACCATCGCTCAAGCCATTCGTGATTTGTGCGCAGACTAATTAACCCGTCCTAAAATGCCCGTCGAAATCACCTTGCCAAGGCTCGGTTGGTCTATGGAAGAGGGCACCTTTCTCGGGTGGCTCAAAAAGGACGGTGACAACGTCAAGGAAGGCGAACCGATTTTTACCCTGGAAAATGAGAAAGCAGCACAAGACGTCGAGTCGATCGACTGGGGCATCTTGTGTATCCTATCAGACGCTCCGAAGTCGGGGGCTGTAGTCAAAGTGGGCTGTCTGCTGGGTTATTTACTAAAGCCAGGGGAGGCTCTTCCGCTCGTACCCCCTCCAATCAGTGCCGTGACGGTATCTGCTGCTGCGAGTCCTCTATCCATTCTCAACGCGTCGACTCGACCGCATCAGGAAGGGACTCCGGCCAGTCCGCGGGCGCGTCGTGCGGCGAGGGAAAATGAGATTGATTTAGCGACCCTTCATTCAACCGGTCGCGGGGGGCGTATTCGAGAACGTGATGTTCTTGCCAGTGTCGTTTCGAAGCCTCTGAAACAGTCGCAGACGGTGCCTATCACCGCTCTCAGGCGCACTATCGCTGAACGGATGCTGCAGAGCCTTCAAAAGACGGCACCTGTTACCCTCCACTGCCGTTGCGATGCCACAAGTTTGGTTGCACTGCGTCTTCGACTGAAATCTATCGCCTCAGAGAGTGCTGTTCCTAGTTACACCGACATCATTGCGAAACTAACCGCCAACGCATTGAGCAACCACCCAATGCTCGCCGGTCGCTGGGATGATCCGTTTATCCGATTGCCAGATTCGTTTCATATCGGCATCGCTGTCGACACAGAACAAGGTTTGGTTGTACCGGTTCTGCGTGATGTGGCAAAATTGAGTTTGTCCGCGATCGCTCAACAGTCGCATCGCCTTATCGAATTGGCTCGGAACAAAGGATTGAAGCCTGCCGATTTGCAAGGGTATTGCTTCACCCTGAGCAATCTCGGGCACTTGGGGATAGAAGCTTTCACGCCGATTATTAACTACCCTGAGACAGCTATCCTAGGCCTAGGCGCAATTGTTCGTGACCCCGTCGCCTTAGCTGATGGCACGCTCGTCTCTCGCGACCAATTAACCCTCAGCTTGACCTTTGATCATCGCATCGTTGATGGAGCACCGGCGGCCCGCTTTCTTCAAAACTTGCGTCAATTCATTGAAGCGCCCCTTGACTGGTTGCTCTGATTTCCAGTGTCTCTTGATCATCTATGCAAGCCAACCTCCATAATCAAGTCGCCCTAGTCACCGGTGCGGCTAACGGGATCGGTCGAGCCATTGCTGACCGTTTTTCGGCCAATGGGGCCACCGTTTTTTACACCGATGTTCATTCAGTCGCCGTCGAGGCGGTAGCAAGACAAGGCGGCGGGCAAGCTTTGGTCTTAGATGTTACTCAGCCTGCACAAATTGAATCGGCTCTGCGCACAGTGCTCGATCGCGTTGGGCGCTTGGACATTGTGGTCAATAATGCTGGGATTAATACCCTCGCACATCGCGTTACCATCGATGAATTCCCGCGCGAAGAATGGGATCGAATCATTGCTGTTGACCTGACTGGTCTTTACGAAGTGAGTCGTGCAGCGGCAAAAATCATGCGGGTCCAGCATAGCGGGCGCATTATTAACATTTCATCCATTGCCGGACTTGTGCCGCTCAGATTGCAATGCGCCTTCACCGCTGCTAAAGCGGGCGTCAATAATCTGACTCGTGCTATGGCCATTGAACTCGGTCGGGACGGTATTTTGGTTAATGCGATTGCTCCAGGTTCTATTATGACCGATGGCACAAAAAAACTGTTCTATGATGAGGGCGGTTTGTTCCATAGCAACGTTCAGCGATTGATCGATCATATCCCCCTCGGACGCCCCGGAACTGTCGATGAAATCGCTGTTGCGGCTCTTTTTCTTGCTGCTCCAGAGAACACCTTCACCACCGGCCATATCTTAGTGGTCGATGGCGGTTGGACTGCGGGTTATCTCCGTGAATTTTAAAGTCATTTGTCAGCTTAATACTAAACTAACCCAATATGAATCGTCGCTCTTTCCTTACCGCCGCCGTCACAGCGGTCAGTGCTACCGCCACCGCAATCGGTTCAGAACGAGACTGGACAGGTCGAGATCCGGTTCGTTACCCCGACCCAGACATTCGGTCCCTTGATCCTCGGTTTGAAAAATATAAAATTGGGAACACTCCTATTAAGCGTGAGTGGACTGGTGGACTCTGGACCGAAGGGGTCGCTTGGAGTGGGGTCGGGCGTTATTTAATCTGGAGCGATATCCCTAATAACCGCCAGATGCGTTGGTTGGAAGAAGACGCTCATGTGAGTGTTTTTCGCAATCCCTCTGGGAACAGCAATGGCAACACCTTCGATTGGCAGGGGCGTCAAATTTCCTGTGAACACAGTGGGCGCCGTGTTGTTCGGTATGAGTTAAACAGCACCCTCTCAGTGCTCGCAGAGACTTGGGAAGGAAAACCCTTTAACGCACCCAATGATCCAGTGGTACATCCGGATGGCGGGATTTGGTTTACCGATCCAGGCTACGGCAGTATGGGCAATTACGAGGGAAATAAAGCCGAACTCAAACTAAAAGAGGCTGTTTATCGAATTGATCCTGTGACGACCAAAGTCCAGATGGTTACTGCCGATTTACATAAACCGAATGGTCTCTGTTTCTCGCCGGACTATAAAAAACTCTATGTTAGTGAGACCGGTGGCCCTGATCCGAAGGGAATTCGGATTTATGATGTCATCGATGGCAAAAAGCTCAAAGGAGGGAGGCTCTTTACTCTTTTGCCGCTCAACGGTGGCCTTAAGGGCCTAGCCGATGGGATGCGTACCGATGTGGATGGCAATCTTTGGGCCAGTGCCGGTTGGGGTGGAGAGGGCTTTGACGGTGTTCATATTTTTGCACCTGACGGAGTGCGAATCGGGCAGATTCTGTTGCCTGAGCCAGGCTCAAATGTTTGTTTTGGCGGTGCCCGAAGAAATCGTCTCTTCATTACCGCGGGCCAATCACTCTACTCTGTCTATGTCGAAACACAGGGGGCTCACATTGCTTAAAAGGAGTTCCTGCACTTTGGGTCAAGATCCGCAAGAGACGGGCGCAGTGGGGGACTTTGTGAACAAAGTTTTCGATTTTAACCTACCTTCGATACGCTAGTGCAACTTCTTGTCTGTAAAAGTTTAGGACACCAACGATCCCGGCCATAGGGCCGATGGAGCGGAGCGGAATCGGCCCTATGGCCGAGACTCGCCCGTCTTCTGGGGTTGCCGGTGTCCGGCCAAAGCTGAAATCTGGAAGG
>SIAZ01000061.1 GCA_009695405.1 Pedosphaera sp.
GAACTACGCGTGTCCTGGGGATGTGTATCGGAATCCCGAATCACACGGGGCGCGGACCATGAAGTGATGAGCCAGGAAGCAACAGCGAAACAAGAGCGGCGCGCGCGCCGCGTCCAGCCCTCCGGTCGCCCCTGCGGGGCTCCCTCCGGACTGGACGCGAAGAGGCCCGTCTGCGAGCGTCCGGGTCAGGCAAAAAGCACGACCCTTGAAGAACCATTTCAGACCCCAAACCATAACTTAATTCCGACCAAAAGTGGTCCAACGATCGGGGTCCACCTTACTCGGTCTTCTTCTCAAGCCCTTTACTGTCGTGGAAATTCGCGACTTGGTCGCGCAATCATGTCGCCAAAATAATCAGCGGCGCCGCCTCGATGCTCACCATAAACAGGTCGAAAAAATAGCAACGCGTTCCGAAATAATATTGATGGAGCGGAATGTTTATGCAGGGATTCTGCACGATTTAGGGAGCCCTCTGACCTTCCTCTCAGGCATCTCAGAATTACTACGCGACGAATTAGCCCTCTCCATCAATACAACGCCTGAACGACTTAATGAGTGGCGTAATCGAGCTCAACAACTATTCCAACAGGCGTCTTATTGTGGAGAACTTTCCCGCCGCTCGGTGCGATACCTTCAGAACGACAATTCCATCAACTGTGAAGTCAAACAGATCTTCACGGATTTAGAACAAATCCTACGAGCTAACCCCTTCAATCGCGATCAACTTCTCACCGTTCGCCCCATCGGGAAAGAGCTTCGCGCTACGATCTCTGGAGTCGATCTTCTTCGTGCTCTTATCAATCTTGGTTTAAATGCTCTCCAATCCTCTGCCCAACCTAATCGGGTGGAAGTAGACGCTTGGCTGCTTCATGAACCCGTTCACGTTGATTCTCTACTGACTCATTCCCTATCCGTGGTGACCGGGAGGGAAACCTTTAAGAATACCGCCCCATTAGTGGCGATCTCAATTCGTGACACCGGATCCGGCATCGCTCCAGAACTTCTCTCTCGGCTTTTTCATGAGATCATTACCACCAAGGAACACTCCTCAGGAACCGGACTCGGACTGACGATTGTGCGTGAGTCGATTATCAACGCCGGAGGTCTTATTCATCTTCGCTCCCAAGTCGGTCAAGGTTCGACCTTTACCCTCTTCCTCCCCGCAGAACCGATCTCTTGAGCTCAACCAACCCATAACTGCAAAAAAACTCTCTTTCTAGCCTTAGTTTGCAACCACTGACTTGCTCAGTTCGACATTCCGTTGGATTCTCTCCCCATGATCCGTCCGCTGGTTTGTGCTTCACTCTTATTGTTCCTCGTCGGCTTTACTGAACCCGTCCGGGCTGATGCTAAATCCGACACTCTACGTATTGCCTCTCTGGAACGGTTGATTCGCGACCCAAATCCACGGGTTCGGCTAGAAGCTCTTCGTTCCTTGGCTCGCCTCAAAACAGCCGAGTCCGCTCAGCTTGCTCTACAAGTTCTCGAGCTTCCGATGGATCCCACCTTGGATTACGCTCTCTGGCTGACGATCAACGATCTTTCCGAACCGTGGATCGCCGCGCTTCAGTCAGGTCGTTGGGATCCCACCGGCCGCGATAAACAACTCGCTTTCGCGCTTAAATCCATTCGCCCCGAACAGGCCAGTCGAGTGCTCGGCAAAGCTCTCGCCGATAATCGCCTCACTCGCGATGGCTCAGGACCCTGGATCGAACTGATCGGTGCCGCAGGTGCAGGGGCCGAACTAGGTCTTCTCTATACCCGGTTATTGGAAGATAGCTTCTCACCTACTGCCGCCACTCGTGCCCTTCAATCCTTAGCCGAAGCTTCCCGTAGCCGTCGCATCCGTCCCACTGGCGATCTCAAAGCAATCCTCAAACTGATTGGCTCCAAAAACCCTGAAATCCGCGCCGCTGCCCTTCAACTCGCTGGACTCTGGAAATCGTTAAGCCCGTCCGAACTTAATCTCGTCGGTCTCGCTGAATCCGATCCGTCGGACACGGTCAAGGCCACCGCTTTCGATGTCCTTCGCACCTCCGGTGATCCATCAACTCCCGCTAGCCTCGCTCGACTCGCTACATCCAAGGATCCATCGACCCAGATCCGTGCCGCTCTCGCTTGGGCCGCTCTTGATATCAATGCCGCCGCCAAGCCCATTGTAGAGGTACTGAAAACCCTAGATGACGAGTCGCGTGCTATCGACTTTTGGCGTGCAGTTCTTTCCATCAAAGGCGCAGGCAAAATTATTACTAACCTTCTGCCCGAGTCCGGTCTCCCTCCAGCCTCCGCCCGAGCCGGGGTCCGCGCCGCACGCGAAGGCGGTCGCAGCGACGTCGAATTAGCCAGTGCGATCGCCCGCTCCGGAGGGTTGGCCGCAGACGCTCAAGCCTTTACCACTCAATGGATTCGTGATCTCGCTGCCAAAACCGTCGCATCAGGTGATCCTCTTCGCGGTGAATCCGTCTATCGCCGCCCAGAACTGGCTTGCCTGACCTGCCATGCCATCGGCGGTGCGGGCGGCCGCGTCGGACCCGATATGACCTCGATCGGTGCTAGTGCCCCACTTGATTACCTTATTGAATCGGTCCTCAAACCCGACGCTAAAATCAAAGAAGGTTACCACGGTGTCATCGTCGATACTAAGGACGGCCAAACTCTCTCTGGAACTGTGGTACGCGAAAGTGGAACTGAACTCGTCCTTCGCAGTCCCTCTAATCAAGAACTGATTCTGCCCAAATCAACCATCGAACATAAAGCCAATGCGACGGCCTCGCTCATGCCTGGAGGCCTTATTGATGCCCTAAGTGAAGCCGAACAGGCTGATATTTTTGCCTTTCTATCGCGCCTCGGTAAACCCGGAGATTTTGACGCTTCACGGGGTGGAGTCGCTCGACGCTGGCGGCTCGCTAATCTCGTCCACACCGACGTACAAAACGGTCAGGGTGACTGGATGTGGTCCGCAAAGGTCACCGATCGGCGCTGGACCGAAATTTATTCTCGGGTCAATGGAGACTTAACCCGATCTCTCATGGAAGGGGGGACCAAGGCGAATTTTTGGATCTCGAAATTGGCTGTCCTTGCAATGACTGAGATTACCCTTCCTCAAGCCGGTCGAGCCACCTTCTCTCTCATTGCCAATCCCACAACTGAACTTTGGATTGATGGTAAAAAGGTCTTAGCCCCTGTTCAACTCACCGCTGGTATCCATCGGGTTATTGTCAAACTCGATCCGGCTCGGGTTCCCGAGCGTATCCGACTGGAGACCGCCGACGCCTCCTTCAAACTCGACTAATCGGCGAGCGGTTGTCGGGAATCCTAGTTCACTCGCTAACTAAAGTAGACTCGCCTGAGCTTGATGGTGGCCAGACCTGAATCGACCTGAATAGACCGGTGATCCGCAGGCAAAGACAAATTGAAAGAGGATGAACAGTTGGTCACGCCACAGGTTCGGCCATCTGGACTTAGATTTCTGTAAGTCCACAGCACCGGCGAGCCGGTTCAACTGAGACGAACCGCACAGGCTCCACCACGGAAGACGGATAGGGACCTAGGTGCTCGGTGTCCGCTTAGTTTCCGCTGCTAGTTTTCGCGTAACTTTCTTGTAATATTAAGGTCAAATTGACGTGCTTCTTCGCCCCATCGTCCTCGGCATTTCCCTTATTGCGAGTTTTTCTAGCCACGCAGCCGCTCCCAAAAGTGGAACTGAGCTCTTCAATCTGTCGCGGATTTGGAATGTCACCTTCCGTTTTTCGTCCAATCAATGGTCATCCATCAAGCCTGCAGAGGTTCAGGGAGGCCGATTCGGTGGCAGACCCGGTAACGGTGCCCCAGCAATGGGACTTGGCAATTTTCTAGCTCCTAGGGTCCTTAATGCCCTCGATTCCGATCATGATGGTGTCCTCACACTAAGCGAGGTAACCAAGACCTTTGAACGTTGGGCCGTCGAATGGGACACTCGAAAATTGGGACTGCTCAACGCCGACGATCTTCGTGCCGGTCTCAATAAAGCTCTCAGCCAACCTGGAGGGCCGGGTGGGGGTGGCGGCGGACCGGGACTACAAGCCCGTGCCGGCGGTCGCAATGGGCTCAGCGGGGCAGCAGGGATTGACTTTAAATTCGTCGAAGGCCAACTGACTTTTGAAGAGACTGACTTACCTCGAGTGGCAGTCCGATATAAAGGAAACGGAACCTATATGGATGCTCGAAACACCGAAAAGAAATCCCTCAAAGTTGATCTCAACGAGTTCACAAAAAAGCAAAAGATCGCCGGGCTTTCGAAACTCAATTTTCATAACAATATTACTGATCCAGGCTGGATGAATGAGCCTCTAGGTCACCAACTTTACCGTGACGCCGGCGTTCCAGCACCGCGCACTACCTATGCCCGAGTCAATATGACTATTCCAGGTAAGTGGACTAATGCATATCTCGGCCTCTATTCAATCGTGGAAAATCCGGATTCAGCTTGGGCTGAAGACCGTTTTGGGGTAAAAAAGGGAGCTATATTTAAACCGGTCACACGCGCTCTTTTTGATTACCAAGGCGAGGACTGGTCCAAGTATCAACAAATTTATGACCCCAAGACAACGCTCACCGAGGAGCAAAAACGGCGAGTTCTCGACTTCTCTAAGCTGATCACTCAGGCCGAAGATGAGGAACTCGCTCGACGCCTCCCTGAATTTCTCGAGATTGACACCTTTGCTCGCTACTTGGCGGTCACTGTCTGGCTCAGTAGTGCCGACTCCATCCTAACCATCGGCCAGAACTACCTCGTCTATCTCCATCCCAAGACCCAGCGTTTCCACTTTGCTCCTTGGGACCTTGATCGTGCTTTCGGCAATTTCTTCTTTCCTTCACCGGAAGAACTTTCCATCCGTGAAGCTTGGAATTCCGACAATCGATTCCTTGAACGAGTTATGAAAGTCGAAGTGGTCCGCAAGGCCTATCTCGGGCATATGGAAGAATTCCAAAAAAACATCTTTCAACCGACTCGCCTCGCAGCCCAAGTAGATGCTCTGGCCAAACTTCTTCGACCTGCAATCCAAATGGAGAATTCAGAAGCAGCCTCTCGATTCGATAGCGTGGTTGCGGATAAACCAAACACCACAACCCAAGAAACACCGCAGGACCGTCCGCAGGGTGGTTTCGGACGTCGCTCACCTCCGCCCATCAAATCGTTCGCACTCGCACGTCACCGCTCAGTGGCCGATCAACTCGCCGGAAAATCCCAAGGGAAACCTTTGTCTGGCGGAGCTGGGGGACGAGGGGGGCGAGGGGGACCGGGTGGTAATTTTGAACCTAGAAATTTTATGGGGCCGATCTTTTTGACTGCTGCTGACATCGACGCCGATGGAGCCATCAATCGCAAAGAGATGCTCACTTTAGGTGCCAAGTGGTTCAGCGAATGGGATCGCAAAGGGACAGGCAAGGTAACCCAAGAGGACCTAGCGACTGGCCTAAACGTCCTCCTGCCGAGACCTAATTTTGGAACTCAAGGTCGTTAATCTGAAGCTCATTGTTTTGCTGCATCAAAAGGCTCTGCACCTCTTCGAATTTATGAGCGACAAGCTCTAGCGGTAGCAAGTAATTCACCGCTGTTGCTTGCCGAAATTAGAACAGTCGAGAAACCGAAAGGGTCACGAGATAATCAGCAAAGGCTGCATCTCCATGCCGGCCCTTCATGCCATCCCAATAGCTATACTGACGGTTGGCATAAACAAGCAAAGGAGCATTCAAACCGACATTCCATTTTCCAGGCATCCAATTTATCCCAGGTCCGATCGCTACAGAAAAACCTGGACGACGAAAGCCCTCCTGATTGCCCGCATTACCGTTCAGGTCTTCAACCGGCACGCCTTCGATACGACCGCCCAAACTAACGCTGAATGAGTGTTTTTGGCTCACGATGTAGATCATACCACCGCGGGCCATATATTGGTCGGTGATTGCCATCCCATTATCTATATCGATACCCCCAATACTGGGGCCCGCATCTTTGCGAGCCGTCGGACTTTTAGTGCCATTTACATTCTGTGGATTAAACAAGTAGTAGCCCTGCGAATAGGCAGTCCAATCGGGATGAAGTTGGCGATAGGCATTAGCCTCTAAACTAAATCCTCATCCTCCATCGCCGGGTTGAATGGATTGATCCACAGGTCTGCGGACCGGTTGTATATTGACGCCTGCGGTTGGGTCTTGGTCTCGATAGAAAGTATCGGTGACTCCAAAATCTCCGGTCGGCGCCTTAAGACCAAGGCTCAATTGTAAATTGCCCTTCGGCCGATCGACCGGATTCCAAACCCACGCACCCAAGGTGGTACGGAGATCGCCGAGTCCTGATGAACGGGTCTCACGCCTCACACCACTATGCTCGTACGGAGCGGATCGCAGGTTGGAAACCAACGGCACCGTCACCGTGGCACTGTATCTTGGCGTTATCTGATAGCTAATACCTAGGTCGATAAAGTTGGAATAATTGATAACCTCCGTGCCTTGTTCAAAACGGTTTTTGCCCAAGGCATTTCGTGACTCACGATCACCACTGAAATGGCGGTCCGACTTAAAGAATCGATAGCCAAGACTGGCCATCCATTGATTACTTTCCATCCCCATTTCTTCTCCAAGATGCGCATGATTTAAGGTGCACATACCTCCCCCACGGACCGCCACACAGCCTTGAGCCTGCAGCGTCTCGGTCGAAAAGTCTCCCAGAGCCAGAGATCCTAGCGCGAAGACAGATAGAGTTTTTTTGCTCATAGTAGACGTTTAAGAGCTTTTTGTATTACAGGAAAAAAAGCAGTCCTAGACGTTTGGGGTCAGCACCCAAATTTCAGGGGTGAATTGCCGATTCCTTCAACGAAGAAGCTTATTTAGAAAGGCTTTCCTTAATTTTGCCTACAGACTTCTCGGCTTCCACCCTCACTTTACTCCAAGCATTTGTTGTCGCCTTGATCGCCGATTCTCCGCCGATTTTAGCCGACCCTAAGGCATTGGTTCCGAAGTGCTTTACCTGCTGAACAACCTTCGTTCCTCGTTCACGTATTTCGCTGGCAACTTCGCTTTTAAAAATCTCCAGTATCTGCGCCTTGGTTCTGTCCGCGACAGTGACCACGCTTTCCTGAGCTTTCCGCTGCAGTTCCATCGCCTTGACCGCCGCTTCATCGGTCAACACCGCAGCCTTATCCCCTGCAACCGTTGCTATTTTTTCCGAAGCATCCGCAACCGATTGGCCCAATTGCCCGGCCGTGCGACGTACCTCAGCAACCGCATTTGTCAAAAGGGTGCGTCCCTTTGTAACCGAGTTGGAAGTCTCGTCGCCCGGTCGGCATCCGAGTAAACTCCCGAGGAGTCCTGCCCAGAGGAGGGCTGTTGCAAAGAATTTCATACTATTCGAAAAGTAGCTAAGCACCGACCGATCCAAGTTCAAACAAGGGGTCGTCAAAGGAGACAATCCATCAGCAAAGATTTACTGGATCAATGTCCACGGCGAGAATCAAATCATCCGCTAATACTAGTGAGTCTATGTAAACAGCCAATTCCGCAGAGAGTCGACTCATTGCCGCGGTCCGAAGCATAATCTGATGCCTATAAAAAGTTTCAGCCCGAACAAGTGGGGCAGGCGCAGGCCCTGCAATAATCAAATCTTTCCAACCGGCAAATCTCTCCCCTATTTGCTTACGAATATGTTCGATGAAGAGGCGGACTTTATCTTCGTTACGCCCTCGAAGAGTCAAGAGTGCTACCCGTGCAAAGGGAGGATAGCGTAACTGTTCACGAAACTCGGTCTCTTGATCATAAAATCCAGCATAATCATGGCGGCGCGCATACTGAATCGCCGGATGAAAGGGGGTAAAAGTCTGCACGAAAACCTCGCCCTCAACATCCCCTCGACCCGCCCGACCACTCACCTGAGTCAGAAGCTGAAAGGTTCGTTCACCGGCCCGAAAATCAGCCTGATGCAAACTCAAATCGGCATGGACAATACCCACCAAGGTAACATTGGGGAAATGTAACCCTTTAGCGATCATTTGTGTTCCGACCAAAATATCGACTTTACCGGTACGAAAGTCGTTGAGAATCCGGCGATAATCTTCCTTTCGCTTGAGTGTATCCGAGTCCATCCGTTCGATTCGAGCTTTAGGAAAAGATTGTCGCAAAGAGTCCTCAACACGCTCGGTTCCTAATCCAGCAAAGCGAATGCCTGGATCGGCACACTCGGGGACTGGACAACGTTCGGGAACCCCTTCCGAGTGACCACAGATATGGCACAGTAATTGGCTTGCAGCACGATGGTAGGTCAGTGAAACCGAACAATTAGGGCATCCACAAGGAACACCGCATTTGAGACATTGCAGCGAGGTGGAGAAGCCTCGACGATTTAGAAATAACATCGTCTGTTCGCCTCGTTCTAAGCGGAGTCGTATCGCCTCTTTTAAAGGGCGTGAAAAGACCGGAGACGCACCACCGCGTGACGTTCTAGACTCCTGTCGCATATCGGTAACCCTAACAATAGGCAACTTCTTGTCATCGACCCGCCGCGTCATTTCTAAGAGGGTATATTTACCTTTTTTAGAATTATAAAAGCTCTCAATCGACGGAGTTGCTGAACCGAGGACAACCACTGCCCCTTCCTTTTGGGCTCGGACAACTGCGACGTCGCGAGCATGATACCGTGGCGCTTCCTCCTGTTTATAGGAATGCTCGTGTTCCTCATCCACAATCAACAAACCCAGAGGTTCAACAGGTGCAAACACCGCGGACCTCGCCCCAATGACAATTCTCGCCCGACCATCACGGATTTTATGCCATTCGTCGTGACGCTCGCCCCCCGAGAGATGCGAATGCAAAACAGCGACGAGTGTTTGGGTTGGGCCCGATGAAAACCGAGCCTTAAAGCGCTCCACCGTTTGTGGGGTCAAAGAAATTTCTGGAACCAAGACAATAGCACCTTTGCCCTGACTCAGAGCGTGCGCGATTGCCTGTAAATAGACTTCAGTTTTGCCAGAGCCAGTGACCCCATGAAGCAAGAAGGGGCGGGCTCCCTGCCCACTCATCGCCCCTCGAATGGCATCCATCGCCACGACCTGTTCACTATTTAATTCCAAGGGTGTGGTCGGGATAATTTGCTCATGCGCATAGGGATCCCGTTCGTCAATCTTGGGCGCGAGAGAAATCAATCCCTTATCTTCTAATTTTCTCAGCGTTTCCGCCGTTGTTTCCGCGATTCGCAGCAACTCCTGCAGAGGCATCGATTGCCATTCTTTCAAGATGCGTAACACGGTTTCCTGCCGCTTTGTCAGCTTAGGCATCACTGAAGGCGGCGGCAGAGCGTACACATGTAACCGTTCTCGCCATCCCGCATTTTCCTTGCGCACAGCTTCCGGTAAAACACTTTTTAAAGCAGATTCAACCGGACAACAATAGTATCCGGCGATCCAACGGGCGATTTCCAAAACCTTGAGTGTAACTAAACTCCGAGTCCCTAGAACAGCGGTCAAAGGACGTAGAACCGAATGGTCCGAGGCTTCGACTAATCCGGTTACAATTCCCAAAACCATTCGATGGACGAAACGGACTTTCACCCGAGACCCGACCTCAACTCGTGCCGCCAACTCCTCCGGAATGGAGTAGTCAAACTCCTTCCCAAGCGCGATTTCTAAAGTGACACGAGCGACCACGACAATTCAGGGCTTAACGTCCCGCCAATAAGGACGGTCGGCCATAAAAAGATAACCAGCTGCCGGAAATCCGTCACCAAAGGCATATTTTAGGGGAAAGCCTGAAGGTATACTTTCTCGTCGCAAAAGGAAATCCATATAGAAACGGCCCCACACTGCGTCTGGTGATACTAAAATCTCTGAGCGCCAAGGGACATCACAAGTCAATGGGCTGAGGAATAGGGCGTTGAAGGGACGCACATAGTCGTGAATTCGATAAAAACTCTCCTTAGGATCATCTGCCGCACGTAAGGTAATTTGAAGCGAATCTCGGCGTCCATACCAAGCAGTGGCCCAAGGCATATCGGTCATCATCAAGGAATCTTCAGGGAGATATTTGCAGAGTTGTCGAATTGCGGGCAAGTAATAGGGTGGACTGGCCATAACCGGTATTCGTGGCGGTAGCGCTGAAAGCAACAACGGGAGTGAACATAGAAACAGCGCGGCAATTTGTGTCCAAGCCTTCGTCAAATCCGAAGGAAACTGAAAGACCTCGAGCGCTTTACGGAAGGTAATCGCGGCATAAAGCAAGGCCAACGGAGCAAACCAAGCGAGAAGGTTTTCTGAATTAATTCCAGGGGATAGTTTGCTCCACTGAGTTTTGAAAAGTCCCTGACCTAAAATGAGGGTGACGAACACAGCCAAGAGCAACCAACGAAAGCGATTCAACCGAATATCCTGCATGGGCAACATCAGTCCCACCAAAAAGAAGGCGATAAACCAAGTCCCCCCAAGCCGAGGCACTTCGGTCCGAAGAATGTCTTCGGTGTTAATGATCATTTTGATCCAGGGTTCCTTGAAAAGGCGTCCGTTAAGTTCCGGAGACTGACTCAATTCCAAATGATTTCCGGGAAAACTCAGGGTATCGGATAAAGGAGCTAAAGTGGCGGTCCCTAAGGGCAGACCGCTATGATACCAAGTCCGTGCTACCCAAGGAGCTGAGATAAGGAGGAACGCGGTCAGCATCGGCAGTAAAATCCGGCGAAGACGCTGACCACCCGACCAGACCACCAAACAAAGAGCGAAAGGAATCAAGAGGAGTCCGGCCGCATAACTCGTTAAAAAGGCTACCCCAATCAAAGTTCCTAGCCCCGCAGAGCGCAGCATCAATGCGAAGCGATTACGATCCAATCCTTCGCGCAAACGCTCCTCAATTGAAAGAGCTAGGGAGGCGGCTAGTATTAAGATTAAAGAGAGCCAAAGCATCGGCAGACCTGAAAAAACGAACTGCCAATTAAGAAGGGAACCGGCAAAGATCAAGGCCGCTAAGAGACCTACGCCATCTCCAAACCATTTACTCCCAACTCGGCGTAAAACAAAAGCGACCCCAAGGAAGCCAATAAAGTTGAACACGCCAATGGCGATTTCAGCGGGAGGCCTCGATTGCGGACTCGACTCGACACCCTGAACAATAAACTTGGGTAGTACTTTAAAAAGACCCGCAATTGCTACCGGATACAAAGGCGGGTGAGTAATATCGGCACGCGGTTGTTCGAGGACTAACCGTTCCGGCTTTTTCAGCGACCAAGGAAAAGCTGGAGATTTGTACCGTTCCGTCAACAACCGAAGACTACTAGGATGTAGAGATTGGGTGGTATATCCGCGCCCTTCGGAAATATTTCTCGCTAACTGAGCCTGCTCCATGACCTCGGCAGCCACAAAGTTCTTGGGCCCATCCAAATGCATAACGGCAGAGATAATCAATCCGATCAGGAGAAGAACGAATCGATGCACCCAAATCCGGCCTTCACCTTCTTCAAGAATGTAAATCCAACTCTGAATGCCTTGCGGCGGACCTTTAGTTTCCATCGATAAACTCCAATTAGACCCGAATAAGACCAATCAGGGAAGCGCTTACTTTTAAACCTCTAAATTGACTCCTAGATTGGCATGCCCCCGTTCAAACAAGTGCCGAATCACTTCCTCGACCGGCACTTCTTCTACGGCAAAGTCTCGCACAGGAAGTTCATCGAGAAGGGCTTTGCAGGTCGCGATTACTCGGCTACGAGCCACTTTCAGACGCAATACCCCACCCTCCGTTGACACAACCTCCCCGTGCCGACTCACATCCCATCCTACCGGAACGACGCCCCCTTCCAATGTCACTGTCACTATTTTAAAATTAGCAAATCGATCCATCACTTCCGACAAAAGGCCGTCAAAGAACTTTTTGCCATGATCAATAATAATCACTCGCTCGCACAATTCTTGGATGTCAGCCATGTAATGACTGGTCAAGAGAATGGTCGTGCGACGGCGTCGATTGTGATCCTTAAGAAAGTCTCGAACCACCTTTTGCGAAACGACATCCAACCCGATGGTTGGCTCGTCCAGAAACAAAACCTTGGGCTCATGCAGCAGAGACGCAATTAACTCACACTTCATTCTTTCTCCCAAAGACAGTTCGCGGACAGCGGTCGATAATTTTTTACCTACCCCGAGAAGCACCGACATTTCATCGATCACTTTCTCGAAGCGATCCTTGGGAATTCCATAAATCCGAGCGTTCAGTTCAAGTGAATCGCGTGCCGGCAAATCCCACCAAAGTTGGTTTTTTTGACCCATTAACAGGGCAAACTGTCGCCGATATCCATCATCCCGTTTCCAGGGTAAATATCCGAGCACACGTGCCGTACCGGCAGTGGGATGTAGCAACCCTGCTAGCATCTTGAGCGTCGTCGTTTTACCCGCCCCATTCGGCCCCAGAAATCCGACAAATTCCCCCTCCTCAACCCGAAACCCAATACTATCAACGGCCATTACTGTTCCATAACGCCTCGAAAACAAACCCCGGAATGCCCCAGCCAAACCGGGCCCCTTCTTGTAGCTCCGAAACGTACGCGTTAATCCTTCAACCTCAATGACAGACACCCCAAGATCTTGTCTGCTTTCAAAACCGATTCCAACTCTCTCCCGCCTAAATTCTCGTTGAACAAAACTTCTCGGCCTCTAAATAGACTCCATCCTCCTCTTTTGATCTGGTTCCTGTTATCCAACCGAAGTGACCCCGATCCTTCTGATCGTCGACGATGAAAAATCCACCCGGGACGGGCTTCGAACCGCCTTGGAGGACAAGTTTGATGTCTACGTGGCTGCCGATGGTGCTGGAGCCCGACAGATTTTAGAAACCGAGTCGGTCGATGTCCTACTAACCGATCTCCGCATGGCCGGTGAAGACGGACTTGCTCTTATAAAAAGGGCAAAATCCCTTACAAAGCCGCCGATTTGCATTTTGATGACGGCCTATGGATCAGAGGATGTCGCCGTCGCGGCGATGAAAGAGGGTGCCGACGATTACATCAGCAAGGGTCGTCTTCAAATCGACGAGCTGGAGCTACGAATCCATCGTGCATTAAAGCAAGGCCATTTAGAGACCGAAAACAAACAACTGCATCAGCGTCTTGACCGTCGCTTTGGAATGGAGAATTTCATCGGAGATTCCCCTGAAATGAGAGATCTCTTCGAAAAAGTGCGGCAAATTGCTCCTTCGACCGCGACTGTATTGATCATCGGTGAAAGCGGTACAGGCAAAGAACTTGTCGCTAAATCAATCCATCAGTTAAGTCGGCGTTCGCGTGGGCCTATGGTGACGGTTAACTGTGCTGCTTTACCGGCTGCTTTGCTGGAATCTGAACTTTTCGGATACGAAAAAGGTGCATTTACAGGTGCAAATGAGCGCCGGATCGGTCGGGTTGAAATGGCCCAAGGTGGCACCTTGTTTCTGGACGAAATTGGAGAAATCGATGCCACGACCCAAGTGAAGCTTCTTCGTCTCCTCGGAGAACGCACTTATGAACGACTCGGTTCTAATAAAACTCTCGCTGCCGATGTTCGATTTCTTTCTGCAACCAACAAAGATCTGAAGACATTGGTCAAAAATGGAAGCTTTCGAGAAGACCTTTTCTTTCGGATCGCAGTGATGCCCATCCAACTACCACCCCTGCGCAATCGAGTGTCGGATATCCCACTGTTAGCGGGTACTTTCCTTCGCGAATTTGCCGAGAATAACGAAAAAAAAGTAACATCCTTTTCCACCGATGCCTTGGACCTTCTTCTCCGCTATCCGTGGCCTGGCAATGTCCGCGAATTAAGAGCGTCCATCGAACACTCTGTTGTCCTCTGTCGAGGCGCGTCCATTGAGCCTAAAGATCTGCCAAGTTCGCTTCGAGAACCTCAACAAGTATCGGCGGAAAATCAGACGCTCCTTCAACACACTTTGACTGGTGGACAACTATCCATCCGCGTTGCTGAAAAACAATTACTCATCCATGCCCTGCATGAAAGTGCTGGAAACAGGACCGAAGCCGCTAAAAAATTGGGGATAAGCCGGCGGACTCTACATAGGAAACTGCACCAATTTGATCTATGACTGCTCCGACGCCGATTCTCACACCGCCCCCCTTTCCCTTCTCTTCTTTTCTCTGTCGAGCACAACACCGACTATGGCGCGCCCAAGGCACCGTCTAGGCGCTCTCCGTCCATCTGGTAAATGCCGACCAAATACCCATTCTCTCTCATCGCTCCGATCTTGATGGTACCCGATAGCGTCACCGCCTGATCCATCACCGGTTTCACCCCAGTCCCAGTCATTTTTACTGCCACCCATTCATTGATCTTTGGAACGGTCCCAAAACAACACATTGATTGGTCTCTCATCAATAGAAGTTCGGTCACCAAACCTCCTTCCACTTTCAAGGGAAGCATAAACCCTTTCAATGCGACACGGCGTCCATTGAAGGCTTTGACCTTCGCGGGAATTTGCGCATCTGGATCCACTGCGGGTACTGCTGTCGATTTAGGGACTGCGCCTGAACTTCCTTCCTCCGGCACTTCATACTTAAAAGCTGAAAGAAGCTCGAATCCAACCGCCGTCAAAGCAGAATTAGTGGTCGAGATTTCTGCAGGAGCAGCGACTGCATTTATGGCGACTGTGTTTGTAGCTATCGCATTCCTCGTTGCCTCTTTAGACGCCGGAGTAACCGACTTAATTGGTTTGCCTCTGATCACCGGTTTTTCAGCGGCCTGCAGCCACGTTCCCAACAAGACACACACAACGAGGTAACAGAATCGCCCGCCAGTGAGGTTAAAAAAGAAAAGTGCGGGGTTCATGGAATCAAGTTTCGTTGACGACAGTGTATCGCACCTATCCCGCTTCAAGCAAATGGATCCGTTGAAGTCATCTCCATCGGCACAAAATTCTTTCATAAATCGGAAAGTAAATTCAATCCAAGCGGGCTCTCTTACTCTAATTTAGTACGAGAAAGAACATAATTTATTCTCTGGACCACTCCGATGTCCGTGCATTCACGAGTTGACGGTAAGAATCAGTTCCAGAGGAGGTGATCGTCCTTGTTTTTGACCAGGACGCAGAGTTGAAGGAGATGGGTAAGGCCGGGGCGGGTCCAGAACTGACCACTGCCCCGGAGACGGCGCTGAAACTGTT
>SIAZ01000062.1 GCA_009695405.1 Pedosphaera sp.
GGGGCTCCCTCCGGGCTGGACGCGAAGAGGCCCGTCTGCGAGCGTCCGGGTCAGGCAAAAAGCACGACCCTTGAAGAACCATTTCAGACCCCAAACCATAACTTAATTCCGACCAAAAGTGGTCCAACGATCGGGGTCCACCTTAGAGGCCTACCTTGAGCTTTGTTCCAAGCGACCGCTACCTCTCATGCCATCTATCAATTGGTACTAGGTTGCCCAAACCAAATAATGCGAGTCACTCTTGACAAAGCACTCGGCGCGAAAGGGTTCAGCTCTAGGCGTCGCCGAGAGCCCGCTTTAGCCAATCCCCGAAGACGCGCTAGATGCTCGCAGGAAAACATTTCCAGTCGCTTTTACTTGCTAAGCGAAGTCATGAGAAGCGGACGTTTGGAGTTCACCGGGGTCCAAACGATCGAGAGTACGTGCTTGGATGAGCACGGTGTTATGACGCAACTGAATGAGGCCTTCTACGCGTAGAAAAGCTTCGCTGGTGACAGTGAGTCGACGGGCTTCAAATAAGTCCGCCGTGACAATGACATTGATGATACCAGTCTCGTCTTCGAGACTGATGAAGCAAACCCCCTTTGCAGTTCCTAGTCGTTGTCGGCAGATCACTTGACCGGCGACAACAATCCGTAAGCCGTCTCGTCCGAGGACTAAATCTGCGGCCCGCCAGATATTGGGGATGCGTTCCCGAATTAAGGCCATGGGATGAGGTCCCGTGGTCAGCCTTAATCCGGCAAAATCGGCTTGAGTCCGCTCGGTTGCGTTCATTTTTCGTAATGGCGCTATCGGGACAGTCAATCCTTCAAATAAATCGCCGGTACGCACTGGCCGCTCTGATTCCCACAAAGCTGAGCGTCGATGTTCCGAGAGAGTATTTAGTGCACCGATTGACGCTAATTGCCGTCGTTCGTCTGCAGCAAACCTAGTACGAGCGAGGAAATCAGGCATGGAATCAAACGGCTTTCGATCTCGTTCTTCTAGGAGGCAAACAACCGGTTCTCGTCGGAGCCCTTGGACGTGCGAAAATCCCAAGCGAATTGAGTCATCCTCACCTAGGGTGCAGTCCCAATGGGATCGAACGACACAGACGGGGCGGACTGGTATTCCGTGTTGTTTAGCGTCACTGATAAGAGTGGCTGGCGAATAAAATCCCATCGGCTGATTGTTCAAGAGTGCGGCATAAAATTCGGGGCTCGATGCACCTTGAGCCAAGCGCTCGCATAAGCCAGCAGAGCAAAACTAATGGCGTGCGACTCAGGGAATCCGTATAGGGCAAAGGAACCCACTGCTTTAGCGATCTGTTCAGCGACCGCCGGCTTGACCCCTTTTCGTTGCATCGCTTCCAGTAAACCCGTCCGTGCTTGGATCATTTTTTCATCCGACCGATGAAAGCTCAGTGCTTTGCGTAAGGCTTCAGCTTCATCGCCAGAAAAATCAGCCATCACCATGGCCATTTCCAACATTTGCTCCTGAAACAAGGGGACTCCCAGTGTCCGGCGCAAGACTGGCAACAATCGTTCGTCGTAATACGTTACGGCTTCTTCACCGGTGCGACGACGCAAATAAGGATGGGCTAATTCTCCTTGGATGGGGCCAGGTCGAATAATGGCTATCTGCACCACTAAATCGTAAAAGCACTGGGGTCTTAAACGGGGGAGTGTGGCCATTTGTGCCCGACTCTCTACTTGGAAAACCCCAATTGTATCTGCAGCGCATAATGCCGCAAAGGTGGCAGGATCACTTTCCGGTAAATCCGCTAAATCGACCGGACGCCCCCGAGTTCCGCACAAGGTGACAGTATCTTGAATTGCCGACATCATACTCAACCCGAGGAGGTCGACTTTAATAATGCCCAGTTCTGCACAGTCGTCCTTGTCCCACTGAGCTACCACGCGTCCTGGCATCGCTGCATTTTCCAATGGCACGAAACGATCCAATCCGCCGTCACTAATAATCATGCCACCGGAATGTTGCCCTAAATGACGAGGTAAATGGGCGAGACGCCCATAGAGCGAAGCAAAAGCGGCAGAGCGAGGATGGCCCGCTGGCAATCCTGCTTTTTCCATTTGAGCGGTCAGTTCCAAAGTGTGTGGAAAGTCGCCTCCTGAAAATAAGGCAGAAAATCGTTCGACCACATCACCGGGTAATTCCAGTACTTTACCGACTTCCCGAGCCGTTCCGCGTCCGCGATAGGTGTGAATTGCACCAGTCATTGCCGCGCCATAAGGTGCATAGCGCCGATAGACTTCTTGGATTACCCGCTCCCGACGATCCCCGCTGGGGAGATCGATATCGATATCAGGCCATCCTTTGCGGCCTTCGCTGAGGAAGCGTTCGAAGAGAACATTAAACTTCACTGGATCTACGGCCGTCACTCCCAAACAAAAGCAGACAGCACTATTGGCGGCACTGCCTCGGCCTTGAGCAAGAATTGCATTCTCGCGACACCAACGAACCAGATCTGCGACAATCAAAAAATAACCGGAGAACCCTAGTTTTGAGATTAAGGCGAGTTCCTTGCGTAACAAAGTAGCTACCTTCTCAGGAATCTTACCTCGATACCGTTTTCGAGCACCTCGCAACGCCCAATCTTGCAATACGCTCTCCATAGTCTCTCCACTAGGCACGGGGTATCGCGGAAACTCATAGCCCAAATCGGTCAGTCGAAATGTCAGTTTTCCGGCCAAGCGCACGGTATTTAAAAGGGCCTCTGGCAGATCAGCAAAGAGGGTTTGCATCCGGGTGGCCGGTTTCAAATGACGTTCTGCATTCACCGAAAGTAAAAAACCTGCACTTTCTAAAGGAACGTGATTGCGCAGGCAGGTGAAGACATCCGCAATATCCCTCCCCGCAGCCTCGGCATAGTCGACTCCGTTGGTTGCCAAGAGGGGAATCCGTTCCGCTTGCGCCAAATCTATAAGAAAGCGATTCCACCGTTCCTGTTCAGGACGATGATGCCGTTGGAGTTCGATAAAAACTCGACCTGTGCCAAAGCAACGTACCAATTTTTGTGCCTGTTCTAGTGTTCGGTTGCGATCACCATTGCTCTGCAACAATGTCTTCACAAGGGGCCCTTCTTCGCCACCTGTCAAAGCGATCAGCCCTGCTGAATGTGCTTCCAATTCCTCCCAGCGTATTCGGCCTTCTCCTTTTTCTGATCGTAGATGGGTTCGGGTCAATAGGCCGCAAAGATTTCGGTAGCCCATTTGATTTTCCACTAATACCGGCAGGGCAGAACCCTCTTCCATGACCAGTTCGCATCCGACGATATCTCGGACGCCGTTTTCCTGCGATGCCATCCGAAATCGGGGTGATCCGTACAATCCCATTCGATCACAAACGGCCACAGCTGAAATCTCCAATCGAGCGGCGGCTATCGCTAAACTTTCTGGTGAAGAGGCACCTCGCAAGAAGCTAAATGAACTACGCGCATGCAATTCAATGTAGCTGGGCACAGCAGTACCGCGCTTTTTTGCGTTCACTGGCTTGAACTCATTTTGTGAAGAAAACACGCCCATGCTTAATCGAGCAGACCTGTGACCCGCCACCCAACTGAAGTGAGGGTGAGTCGTACAACGACTCCCGATACAGTTTGTGCCTCCCAATCTTCGCGTGACCACGCTTCAGGTTCCCACCAACGACCTGAGGCTCGCCAAGGGCCTGTGGTAATTCGGATTCGGCCGTTCACTCCCGTGCTCGAGACTGAAAGCGGAGCTCCATTTGCAGTGGATGCTTGCACAGTGGCCTCGGTCTCGGGACGCAAACAGCGCCAAGGAATTAGGCGTATTAATTCGGGTCGACACGCGCTACTGGGTGCTACTGTCTCAAAGTCCGGAGGCACTAAGTGAAACGAATCTCGTTGATGACCGGGCATTCGGACAGGCGAACCGATGCGGTCGGCCCCTAAGAGCACTGACAATCGTCCGAGTGTTTCCTGAAATTGATGCGGATCCCGCAAGACAGTTTCAAAAAAACTAAATTGGCGCTGAGCCGGTTGTCCTAGGTCGAGGGACAGGCTCAAGGCACAAACGGCTGTTTCTGTTCGCACGGTTTCCAAGTGAGCGCGAAGCATACGGAAGAGGATTTCGGGTTGCCGAGTGGGTTCTGGCACTCGCAGTTCTCGTTCATGCACCGAACCTGACTCCAAGCGTAATCGGAGAGTCATTGCCCGCGCCACTTGTCCGGTGGCTTCCAAGCGTAGACCGAGTGAATTGCTAAAACGCTGCAGCAAGAATAACAAGGGTTCGAGAGTTTCGACAGGCTCTTCAAAGTCGACAGCGTCCTCAAACCGCTCTACGGGACGAGCCAATCGTAGTGGCCGTAGCGCTGTGGTTGAGGCCGCAGCAAACAAGCCTAACGCTTCCAAGCCCAGACGTTCGGTGACTTCAGATGGGTTCAACGCCAATAACTCGCCCACGGTCCGAATACCCCACTGCACTAAAATTTCCGCTGCGTAGTTAGAAGGTTCTAGTGCCGCTATGGGTAGTTCGGCGATGAACGACCGACTATTGGTGACCACACACACTGTTTTAGTTGATCCAGCCGCATGCCGCGCACAGTCGGGCGTGGTCCCCACACCAACGCTCGCCTCCAAGTCGAGCAAAGCCACCACGGCTCGTAGTCGCTTGGTCCAGTCAGTTAGGGATTCAGGATTGGCATCGGTCAATGCGGCAATACCGCGCAAATCCAGAGTCAACCGCCCAGGTGCGGTGAGTTCGATATTCGGTGAGAAAGCAAAAGCGCACTGAAGCAGGGCCTCCATTGCTGTGGATTCCGCGGTCAGTGAACGATGCCGAATCCGTAGGCCCTCACAACGAGCCAAGGCGTGTGTCGGGGTCATACCTTCGTTCACCCCACGCTCTCGTGCCATCGCAGTCAGCGCACAAACCCGTGGTGTGGTACGTTCCGGATCTACGAGTGCAACGGCTGCTGCACGCAAGTCCGGTAACCCGCGTAAGGCCGCTTGTAAACTGAAGTCAGCAAGATCAATAACAGCGTACATGAGGGTCCTTAGAAACTTAACCTGTTAGGAACAGTGGCTTGCCTTGAGCGACGCTGCTTTGTCGCAAAACTTCGAACTGAAGGGAGTCTAAAGCGGCTTGATGTAGGGTGGATGTCGCTTGGATTCCAGGATTCCATCGACAACGCACCCGCACTGAAACACCCCCGACCAGCGCTTGGGGTGTCACCACGAGTAGTGTCGTTTTATGGTGCGCGCACAAACGCCCAAATCGGTGCCAGATACTGCTGGGAATGCGCCGTAGTTGGACTATTAGGTTGAGCTTTAGATCGAGGATCACTAGCGGGATATTGGGGTCGCGAAGGAGAATATCTGTGGCCTTCAGAGCTTCATCCACTGTGCGGCAACGCGCCCAAAGTAAACGGGCTAACACCGCCGATTCCATCGCGTCGACATCGAGACTGTCTGCTCCATCGACTAAGGCAGCAAAGCGTCCTTCAGTGGTGCTATGAGCCAACAGCGCATGGAGTAACTGGGCCGATCCTGACCCAGCGCCTTCACCGACGACTTCAGCCGTTTCGCCGACCGGCAATCCCCCGCCCAAAAGTTCATCGAGAGAGGGCACGCCAGTGGATAAACCCATCTGTGCTGGCGCCCTAGCCAATCCCAAGCGCGTGGATGGCATCCGTTCGGCAAGGAGTCGACGGAGATCGATAATTTTTTTGTTGATAGCGGACATAACGGCAGACGATCCGACCTAACGACCAGAGAACGATGATAGTCAGGCGCGTTGAGTCGGGAACTCCGAAGTCAGAGAATTCTCACCTCCCCATCGGACATTGGTGGTCCAGTGGTTATTTTGGTCTTGGGTTACTTCCTGCATTTTCTTTGGGCTCATTTCACCTCCTGTCTTGTGGAGAGGTCTGTTCGCCGCATAGGCTTGGTAAACATTTAATTCCTCACCCTACACTCCTTTATCCCATGAATTCCGGAATCCGGTTCAAATTATTTCTCATGATGGTGCTCCAATTTTTTATTTGGGGTGCTTGGCTTCCGCTCATTTATGGTTATTTGCCCAGTCTGGGGTTCACTCCGGGGCAACAATCTCTGATTCTTAATGCCTTCCCGATTGCCTCCATCGTGGGGATGTTCTTCAGCAATGAATGGGCGGATCGCAAATTTGCCGCTGAGAAATTTCTCGCCTTTTCTCATCTCGTCGGCGGTCTGGCCATTCTGGGCTGCGGCTTTACCAAAGACTTCACCTCTTTCTTCGTCCTGATGCTGGTGCACTGCCTCCTCTATGTGCCGACCATTTCCATCACCAATTCCATCGCCTTCGCCAATATGAAGGATGCGACTAAGGAGTTTGGAATTGTGCGTATGGGCGGCACGATTGGATGGATTTTAGCCGCTTGGCCTTTCACCTTTATCTTTGTGAATTGGGATGCAGTCACTACGGCTCATCCTGTCGGACTCGCCCAATGGGTGGAGACCGTTTTCAGCAATCCTCTCACCGGTGATGTCGCCAAGGCAGCCACCAAGTGGACCTTCGTTGTTGCGGGAATTGCCTCCTTACTCCTAGCCGGCTTTAGCTTTCTTCTCCCACATACCCCGCCGAAGAAAGCCTCCGCTGATAGCAAAGGCGATCAAGCTTGGCTTCAAGCAATCAAGTTGCTCAAGCATCCGTTCGTGCTCGTCCTCTGGGTGGTGACCTTCGCCGATTCTTTTGTTCATAATTGTTACTTCAACTGGACGGGTGTGTTTCTTGGTACCGCGAAGGCCGCCGGCGGCGTGGGTATCTCCGCTCCTTGGATCACCCCAATTATGAGCATCGGTCAGGTCGCCGAAATCCTCACCATGTTTGTCCTAGGAGCCACACTTAAGAAGCTCGGATGGCGTACCACTATGATCGTTGGTATTCTCGGTCATACGGCTCGGTTTGGTGTGTACTCCTTCGTTCCTGATAGCGCGGGGGCCATCATTCACATCCAAGTCTTGCACGGCATCTGTTACGCTTTCTTCTTCGCGACTGTTTATATCTTTGTTGACGCCTATTTCCCCAAGGATATCCGATCGAGCGCGCAAGGGTTGTTTAACCTACAAATTCTCGGAATTGGTGCTCTAGCCGCCAATTCGATCTGCCCTTGGCTGATGCAATCCGTGTACACCAGTCAAGCCACTAAACTGGTCGATTTCAAAGGCCTCTTCATCGTACCGCTCTTGGTCTCGTCGGCGGCTGCAGTTGCATTAGCTCTCTTCTTTCATCCTCCGAAGAATACTCAAACCACCGCCTCCGGTCGCTCTGCTCCGGCACACTGAAGAAGTTAATGCCCCTCCGGCCCATAAAATAAGTATGAATCGGCGTTTTTTTCTTCGCACCGTTGGCTTCAGTGCTGTCGCACTAGGGGCCACGGCTTTCGGGGTCGGATGTCATCGCTTTAGTACTTCGCCAGATCGCTCTTTTCGCATTAGCCTCGCCGAGTGGTCTTATCATAAGGCGTTGTTCGGTCAGAAAATGACCCACTTAGATTTTCCCATCGTGGCGCGGCGAACCCACGATATCGAGGCCATTGAACTTGTGAATCAGTTCTTCAAAGACAAGGCCACCGATCGGGCCTATCTACGCGAATTTAAAAGTCGTGCCGACAGTGAAGGTGTCCGTTGTGTTTTGATTATGTGCGATGGCGAAGGGGCACTGGGCGATCCGGATACTTCAAAACGTAAACAAGCGGTTTTAAATCATCACAAGTGGGTCGATGCCGCCAAATTCCTTGGATGCCACTCCATCCGTGTGAATGCCGAGACACACGGTATCGGTTCTTTTGACGAACAGCAAAAGCGTGCTGCCGATGGTTTAACCGCCCTTGCCGATTACTGCCGCTCTTTGGGTATGATGTGTCTGGTCGAAAACCACGGTCACTTGAGCTCCAATGGGAAGTGGTTAGCAGGGGTGATGAAGCGAGTGGGAAAATCCAACTGTGGCACTTTACCTGATTTCGGTAATTTTACCCTGCGCGAAGGGGAAACCTACGACCGATATTTTGGGGTCTCTGAGCTCATGCCGTTCGCTAAAGCGGTCAGTGCTAAATCCTATGATTTCGATCAAGAAGGCCTTTGTCTCGAAACGGATTATAAGCGGATGATGAAAATTGTTTTAGACGCTGGGTATCGGAGTTTTGTGGGGATTGAATATGAGGGATCGATCCTAGCAGAAAAAGAGGGCATCAATGCCACGCGTGATTTACTGATTCGACTCCGTTTAGAAGGGGTTTGAGAGGCTGGAAGAGGCTTTTTGATTTGTTGGGAAAAGACAATTGCTTGTTAAGCAATAATCCAACATCTGGCTAACCATGGGGAGCGATGTTGACCAATTATTTCGCTTGTTCCTGAAGATGAATTGGGGCGTGACGGGTGGTAAAAAAGCGGATTTAGCTTAATTTTAATGGCCTGTTTGAATGCATCCTTACGACGCCCCGTGACCCTTCTTGTGGGTGTTTTGGCTTTTTGTCTGGGGGGATTTATCGGTTTAAAACGGATGGCGCGTGACATCTTTCCTCCCCTCGGTATTCCGACTCTTTATGTCGCTCAACCTTACGGCGGTATGGACCCCGCCCAGATGGAGGGTTCGCTGACTTATTTCTACGAATATCACTTCCTCTACATTACCGGAATCGAACACGTCGAATCGAAGAGTATTCAAGGGGCTTCCATCCTGAAACTTCAGTTTCATCCGGGTACCGATATGTCAGCAGCACTAGCGGAAACGGTGGCTTATGTAAATCGGGCTCGGGCTTTTATGCCGCCGGGCACTCCAGGCCCCTTTGTGACTCGCTTCGACGCCGGTAGTGTGCCGGTCGGTCAGTTGGTTTTCTCTACTGAAAACACCAACCGCACGGTCGCTCAAATGCAGGACGCAGCCCTGAATTTGGTCCGTCCCCTTTTTGCAACCCTCCCTGGGGTCTCGGCCCCACCTCCTTTTGGCGGTAGCGCTCGAACAATCACCATCAATCTTAAGCCAGACCGTCTGCGAGCCTACAACTTGTCGCCAGATGATGTGGTTCAGGCGATTTCTCAAGCCAATAGCCTGAGTCCATCGGGTAATATGACTTTGGGCGACAAATACCCATTAGTCCCGGTGAATGCTCAGGTTCGCTCGATCAGTGATCTCGAGGAGGTTGTTTTGCGGGTAAAAGGAACTTCTGCAGTCTTTATTCGGGATGTCGCCTCTGTGCTGGATGGCAGCGATTTAGTGACTAGTTACGCCTTGGTCAACGGTCGGCGAACCGTTTATATGCCGGTCACCAAGCGAGCGGATGCTTCAACCTTGGAAGTGGTGGATCGAGTGCGGTCGAACTTGCCTCGATTTCAAGCGGTGGTGGCAGAGGACATTCGAGTTTCCTACGAACTTGATCAGTCTCCGGTGGTTAAACGTGCCATCGGTGATCTCGCAAGAGAAGGTGCTTTAGGGGCTCTACTGACCGGCTTGATGGTACTGATCTTCCTCCGAGATTGGCGCAGTGCCGCTGTGGTTGTACTTAATATTCCCATCGCCCTGCTCGTGGCTGCTTTCGGCCTCTGGATCTGTGGGCAGTCGATCAATCTGATGACTCTTGGGGGCCTTGCTTTGGCGGTTGGTATCCTCGTGGATGAAGCCACTGTTACTGTAGAAAATATTCAAGTTCACTTGAATCAAGGAGAACCTCTAGCGCACGCCGCGTTAACCGCAACTCGGGAAACAGCGATGCCTCGATTGTTAGCCATGCTCTGCGTCGTCGCGATTTTTTTGCCCGCTTTCTTTATGGAAAGCACGGCACGTTCGCTCTTTCTTCCCTTGGCTCTCGCAGTGAGTTTTTCGATGGCCGCTTCTTTCGTCCTTTCCAGCACTCTCGTCCCTATTCTTTGTGTTTGGTGGCTGAAGCCAGCAGCAAGTCATATCGCGTCGCCCCCTCTCTCCTCTTTGCGGGAGCTTTATCGTAAATCCCTCCGGCCACTTGTCGGTCATCGACTCCTTTTATTTTTAGTTTATCTCGGCCTATCTTTTGCCGCCGTGACTGTGCTTAGCGGTAAACTCGGACTGGAAATTTTTCCGTCTGTTGAAACAGATCAATTCGCTTTTCGTCTTCGCGCTCAACCAGGTACTCGGCTCGAACTCACCGAACAAATTGCCCTCAAAGCTCTCGACTTAGTGAACCGTGAAGCCGGTTCAAATAATGTGCGACTCACCATCGGCTTGGTGGGGGTTCATGCTGCCAATTATCCAGTCAACTTGATCCATCTCTGGAATGGCGGACCGGATGAAGCCCAATTGTCTGTCCAACTCCAACCTAAATCACAACTCTCTGTCCCCGCTCTCAAGGAACGGTTGAGAACAGTCTTCGCTGCCGAATTACGCGATGTTCGAGTTTCTTTTGAACCCAGTGATATCGTGAGTCGAGTGATGAGCTTCGGTTCAGCCACACCGGTCGAAGTAGCGGTCAGCGGCCCTAATCTGCTGGTAAACAGAGAGTTCGCTGAACGGTTAAGAACTAAACTCAATGATCTCCCTAGCCTGTGTGATGTTCAGATAGCTCAGTCTTTCGATTTTCCAAGTGTCGACGTAACCATCCATCGCGAGCGTGCGGGTCTTTTGGGCGTCAAGGTGGGCGATGTCACTCGTTCATTGGTCGCGGCGACAACCTCAAGTCGATTCACTGTTCCTAATTATTGGGCCGATCCGGTTTCTGGGGTCAGCTATAGTGTCCAAGTTCAAGTGCCTCAGTCGGAGATTCGTTCGGTAGAAGATATTCGCAATTTACCGGTCTCAAGCGGGTTGGATCGAAGTGTTCCACTACGTTCGGTCGCCTCGGTAATCCCCGGCTTCACCATCGCTCAGTACGAACGGTACAACATGGCTCGGGTTGTCAGTGTAACTGCCAATCTACGGAACTCGAATCTCGGCGGTGTTCTCCATTCAATTGAGTCGATTCCCGAAATCGCTGATCCTAAACTGTGGCCGCTTCGCACCCGGGTCGATGTCCGAGGTCAAGCGGTTCCTTTGCGTCAATTGATTTCTGGCTTTCAGTCCGGACTCGGCTTTGCCGTTGCCGCTGTCTTGTTAATGCTACTCGCTCATTTTCAAAGTCTCCGACTGGCGTTAACCGTCCTCTCTACCCTCCCCGCAGTCCTTGCCGGTAGCCTCTTCTTTCTCTGGATGACTGCGACCACTCTCAACCTTCAATCCGCCATCGGCTTGATTATGGCCGTGGGTGTCGCTGTGGCGAACGCCATACTCTTGGTCACCTTTGCCGAAAAAGAACGGAAGCAAGGTGCTCCTTCTTCAGAGGCAGCTCTCACCGGAGCTGTTTCACGTCTGCGCCCTATCCTTATGACCAGTGCCGCGATGATCGCTGGTATGATTCCTATGGCTCTCGGACTGGGAGAGGGCGGCTCACAGACGGCTCCGCTCGGTCGTGCGGTCACAGGGGGATTGGTCGCAGCGACAATCGCTACTCTTTGGATTCTCCCAGCTGTCTTCGCGCTTCTCGCTCCGCGTCCGATCCATTCCGCCTCTCTCGATCCGGAGGATCCACTCAGTCCTCACTTCCAAAAAGAAGGTTCCTGTGTCTCTTGATTCCTACTCCCCTCCCCTCAGGCTTAGAGCTCTAAAGTCGCGATATTCTGATGGGTCTCCACATTGGTCTCTACTCCTGATTGCCTGTATCGGCGTGGTCTCCGCTGCCGTTCCTTCGCTAACTGAACCCTTAAATGTTGCTTCAACCCAAGTTGGACGTGGGGATATTACCCGCTTTATCGCACTTCCTGGGACCTTGCGGGCCAATCAACAGGTGACGCTCCAAGCACGGGTTGCTGGCTTTGTTAAATCAATCGCTGTTGACCGCGGTGATCCAGTTCAAGCGGGCCAATTACTTGCCGAAATTGAAGTCACAGAACGGTTGGCTGAACAAACTCAGCAGAAGGTAGTTGTGCGTGTTGCGGAAGCCGAATCTCGACGCCTCGAGGCCGCATACCAAAAAGCACCCGACCTCGTCACGCCTCAATCGTTAGATGCGGCTCGAGGACGACTCGATATGGCTCGGGCCGAACTGGAAAAGACCGAAATGATCTTGGGTTACGCCAATCTCACCGCCCCTTTCTCGGGTATCGTAACGGCTCGGTTCGCCGATCCAGGAGCTTTCCTGCCGGCGGGTGTCGCTGGTGGAGCCTCCGCTCTACTTACACTTGCCGATACCCATATTCTTCGGGCTCAAGTTCCTGTTCCGGAATTAGAAGCGGTTCTAGTACGAAACGGGCTCCCCGTTAAAATCCGACTTGAAGGAATCGCAGGCGATCCGATTAACGCTAAGATTTCACGGTCCGCAGGTGCCATTGACGAACTGACTCGAACCTTGTCGGTCGAAATCGATCTCCCGAATCCCTCAAACTTATTGCGTCCAGGAATGTCGGCCGCAGTCCGGTTGGGACTGGAAACACATACTCGAACTCTTCAACTCCCTATTGATTCCATTGCAGTTGAGAAATCGGGCAGTTTTGTTTTTCGAATTGTGGAAGGTCTTTGTAAGAAAGTGGCTGTAAAAACGGGATTTCAAGACGCTGGATTTACCGAAATTCTTATGGGACTTGAAGAAGGTATGCGGGTGATCTCACCGGCTAAATCCGCACCGCCTAACGGGACTCCAGTGCGAACTCAGGAATCCCAATGAAGCCGTGTTGGTTAATGCTGTTTCTTGGCCTTCTAACTCGCGTCCTATTGCCTGCCGCCGAACCCAAGCATCTCACTCTAGAGACCTCTCTACGTCTTGCAGGTGCGGCGAATCTTTCTCTGCAAATAGCTCAGGAACGAGTCGTCGAGGCACGGAGTCTTTACGAGCAGCAGCGTCAGTCTCTCTTTCCGTGGCTAGCGCCTGGATTGGCTTATAAACGACACGCCGGAGCCCTTCAGGATATTGGAGGCTCAGTGTTTGATGCGTCGAAACAATTAGGGTCGGGCCAGTTCATTCTGCAGACTCAACTGGAGTTGGGTGAATCGATCTACCGCACTCTCGCTTCTAAACAAATTGCCGAGGCAACCGAAGCGGCTTCTCAAGCGCGACGTCGAGAAATCCTCCTCGCTGTGGCCGTGGCTTACTGGGACTTATCGCGCGCCACGGTTGCAGTGGCTACGACTGAAGAATCTCGCCGACTTTCCAGCCGTCTTTTAGAGCAAGTCAGCCAGGCTGTAAAAGTGGGCGTCGCTTTTGCAGGGGATATCGAACGTGTCCGTCTTCAATTGGAACGGACCGAAACTCAATGCCTTCAATCACGTATGGAAACCGGTGTCGCCACAACACGCTTGGCGCAACTTCTCCGGTTACCTTCGGAAATTCATTTAGAGCCGGATCTAACCGAGTTCATTCCAGTAATCTTAGTCGGTACCAATCGCTCAGTCGGTTCTCTTATCGCTTCCGCTTTGGGGTTACGCCCGGAATTGCGTCAGTCGCGGGCATTGATCGCCGCCGCTCGTGCCCAACACAATGGCGTGACTAAGGGGCCGTGGATTCCTGAAATTGGAGCTCAAGTAGGGGTGGGTGGGCTCAGCGGAGGACGCAATGGTAATTTCGGAAGCTTGGATGATTTTCAAGACTATGGTCTCGGCGTTTCTTGGCGGATCGGGCCGGGCGGAATAGGTGATCGTCAGCGGATTCGCACAGCAGCCGCCCGATTGCGAATTGCAGAGTTAGACCAAGAAAAGTCAGGCGACGATATTCGTGCTGAGGTAATTGAGGCACAGATCCGCGCTGCATTTGCCGGACAACAGTTGACGTCTGCGAGTCGGATGATTACAGCGGCGCAACGTCTGGTGAAGTTCACACGAACTCGTCAAAAGTTTGGGGTTGGTGAAGTCATGGAAGCCATCGATGCCGAAGGTGAACTCACCCGATCCCAACTCGCCCATCTAGAAGCGGTGGCTGAGTACAACCGACGTCAGTGGCAGTTATGGCAGGCGAGCGGTCTCGATATCAGCTCGGATAAAAGTCGATGAAAACCTCGGATTTAAAATTGAGCGAAGCCGATTGCCGAGTTCTGGAGGTGACACGTCTCTGGTTGGAACGGGCAGTGATTGGCTTAAATCTATGTCCCTTTGCGCGGGCCGAATACGTCAATAAGCGGATTGCATACCGAATTTCTCGAGCCACTCAAGCAGGAGAATTATTGGAAGACTTGAGTCGATCTATTGAGTTTCTCCGATCAACAAATCAAGCCCAGTGCGAAACCTTGTTGCTCATTCATCCAGACACGCTCACCGACTTTTCCGACTACAACCAGTTTCTTGAGGAAGCCGATGACTTAGTACGACGATTGGGAATGGAAGGAATTTTCCAAATAGCCAGTTTTCATCCCAAGTACCAATTTGCTGGAACGGAGATTGATGACATCACCAATCAGACCAATCGTTCACCTTATCCCTTGTTGCATCTCCTACGAGAGGCCTCTGTAGAACGAGCCGCGGGCCCAAAAGAATCCGAAGAAATTGTCCAACGCAATCTGGCGACCCTCCGACAAATGGGGCAAGCGGGTTGGGATGCGCTCGCGATTCCTAAGTCCTAAATCGAAGTCATCCCATGAATGAGCGCGATCTGTTTGGCCAAGGCCTAATCTTCGATGGCTCGTACTACAGTGAGAGGTTCGACGACGATCCCAGTCATCGAAACCGCTGACAGAGACGTGAAGAAGCCCACACAGTATGGCGATGAATGTGTTGGATGTGTGATCCATAGCCAGCGATAACTCGAAAGAGGATAAACACCCAGTCTCGGAGCAAATGTAGCCCTCGAGAATCCAGAGCTTTTAAAGGTCGCGGTAGGGACCAAGGTTGCCCCCCGGCCCCCCGCACAGATCCGAGCAGGCAGGATGACTGCACTCGGCTCCTATCTTGAGTACGAGCGTCGAACCGATCCCAAAGCCAAGGATGACAGATACGTGCGGTCGGCAGCCATCGCGCGACATCTGGATTCATCCGATCCCA
>SIAZ01000063.1 GCA_009695405.1 Pedosphaera sp.
CCGAAATCTTCGACTACATTGAAATCTTCTATAACCGCCAGCGCCGTCACACCTCCCTCCGAGGCCTTTCACCCGCTCAGTTCGAACTCAAAAATAACTAACCAATAACTCCCTTTTCTCTGTCCGTTTTATCGAAGCAGGCCCAGATCCCCATCTATTGATTGCACAAGGGGTCCCTTCCCTCCTTGCTAAAGTTCCCGAATTTAACGCGACACCTCCCGTCAATGCACGAGCAACATTCAACGCAAATCCATCTTATTCACTTGCTACTTTTGTGGTCGAATAGGTGAGAACTGATTCAAAATAAAAAAATCTGGAAGTCAAACTGGCGATAGATTGACAAAAACACCTCTCCTCTTTCTTCGGCTTATCCATCAACCCAATGCAAGACAGACTTGCCTGATCAGCCGACTCGGTCAGGTTTCCCGCGTCGCATGAACTTCCGAAGACACTTTCACCTCCTGATTTGGTCCATCATCGGGATGAGGGCACTCGCAGACCTCCCCGCCCCAGCATTGCTACTTCCCGAGGACACGCTTGCTGCCTTGAGTTTACCCAACGCTACAGCGGCTCGAACCAATTTCGAGGCATCCAATATGGGGCGCCTTTGGAACGATGTCTCAATGCTTCCCTTTCGCACTCAATTCGAGACGGGCTTTCGCACTCAATTTGCAACACCGTTTGAAAAAGAATCGGGCCTTGATCTAACGCTACTTTTGGGTCTAGCCCGAGGCCAGATCACCTTAGCTCTTCTCAAAGATGGGTGGAAATCTGGGGGCGATAACTCACCCGGGCCAGCGTGGGTTCTCGTCTTCGATACAGGGGATCAAACCCCGAAGCTCAGCGAGATTCTCGCCACGACACGTCAACGGATTGCCACAAATAGCACTCTAACTCCAAAGCCCTTTAAGATTGGCGACGCCTCATTTACATCAATGACACTCAGTTTACAGAGCGCCGTGGTCGCTGAGCCGAATCGCACCCCGAAAGGGGCACCCAACGTCGCCGATATGGATTCGAACCCTATCCAAATCTCCTTTGGGCAGGTGGGCACAGCCTTCTTTGCGGGCAGTTCTCCCGAGGCACTCCGCCGGATTGTAGTCCGCGCCACCAGTACCAACCTCCCTTCCGGCTTGCAGTCGAAACCTTACTTTAAGTCGGTCGAAGGCGATGCATTCAAAGAGGCGGCAGCTTGGGTCTATTTGGATGTATCGGCTTTTTACGAACAAATGGTCCCTGAACTTAGCTCGGTATTCGGGATGTTAACATTGCTCGATGCCGACCCAGCCAAAGTTGTACCGGCTACCGGTTTGGCTTCGATTAAAGCAATGGGCGTAGCCATCCATCACTCGCCGCAAGGTTTGGTTTCGGTCTTACGTATTATTGCCCCTGCCAATGAGCGGACCGGTGTTACCAAACTCTTTGAAACTCGTTCTTTGGAAGCATCGCCGCCGCCCAATATACCAGCTATTGCCACTTCTTTTCTGCGGTGGCGTATCGATGGGAAAGCCGGTTGGAAAGCCCTCGACGACGCTCTAAAACGAATCTCTCCTCAAGTTTCTAGTATCGCTCAACTCACCCTCGAGTCTGCTGGACAAGCTTTCGATTCAAATTTCAACCTTCAACGGGATTTGGCGAACAATCTTGGGGATGACTTTATCTCCTTCACACTGCCTGTGCGCGGGACAAACCTCGCTCAACCCGCCAAACCGGTGCCGGTTCAGTTGATCAGTTCTTCGAACCCTGATCGGTTGATTGTAGGTTGGAAAGCCATGGAAGCTTTAATCCATATGCAATCGGGCGCTCTCCAGTTCTCAGAGCGTACAGGTCCCAAGAATCAGAAAATTCTAGTCGCAAAAACAACTGCAAATGAAGGGGGGAAAACCGTATTTAATCTCGCTACAAATGGGACCTATATCGTTGTTGCCGAGACCCCAGAAGCCCTTGATCTCTACCTCACTGGATCAACCAATACGCTCGCTAACTTACCCGATTTGGCCGCAGCTAGCGCTCTATCCGGAGGTACCACCAACGGCGTTTTCGGATTGTATAACAGTCGAGAGGAGATGCGCGGAACTTGGGAAGCTCTGAGAACGGATCGAGGCATCGACACTTTGATGCCGGTTGGCACTACAAGTCTCGATGCCATGCGTGCCATCGAAAGCTGGGCGGATTTCAAGCGTTTGCCTGCTTTCGATCAGATAGCTCGATTCTGGACCGCGGGTGCGATGTCAGGCGGTTCGGATGCCGGCGGATTCTTTTTTCGTTGGGTGACACTCAAAGCCAATTGATCGGTCCTTTTACTTTTTTAAGCAAACACTGAGGAGTTTCTCTGGCGTCTAAGCCTCACTCTCGCTATCGAAACCGTGTCGGATGCGGAACTCCCGCAAAACCGTAACCGAATATTCCCATGCTCTGGTCCCAGACCTTCATTCCCACTCTCAAAGAAACGCCCTCCGACGCCGAGATCGTTTCGCATCAACTCCTACTCCGGGCCGGCCTCATCCGGAAACTGACCGGTGGTCTTTATACTTTCCTCCCCATGGGGCTGAGGACCCTTCGCAAGATTGAACAAATCATTCGCGAAGAAATGAACCGCGCCGGTGGAATCGAAGTTCTAATGCCAGCTTTGCAACCTCCTGAAATCTGGCAACAGTCGGGCCGCTACGAGACCGCTTCCGGCGTTCTTTTCAAAGTCCGCGATTCGGCAAAAAAAGAATGGGTCCTCGGCCCCACTCACGAGGAGGTCATCACCACTCTTGCCGCTTCAGAAATTAATTCCTATCGGCAACTCCCAAAAAACTTCTACCAGATTCAAACCAAGTTTCGTGACGAGATCCGTCCGCGCTTTGGTCTAATGCGTGCCAAGGAATTTCTAATGAAAGATGCTTACTCCTTTGACACGTCGGATGAAGGAGCAATGGCCAGTTACAAACGGATGTACGACGCCTATACACGGATCTTCACCCGTTGCGGACTCCAAGCTTTCCCAGTTGAGGCCGATACGGGAGTTATTGGCGGCAATTACTCCCACGAATTTATGGTTCCCGCCGAGACCGGCGAAAACGATGTCGCTTACTGCGAGGCGTGCCATTATGCCGCCAATATAGAAAAGGCGATCAGCGGCTTACCCAAAACCGCGGCGAGGGATCTTGGTCCCGAACCTGAACAGTTCCCCACCCCAGGCGCGATTACCATTGAGTCTCTCGCGAAAGCTCCGTTTGGAATCCCCGCAAATCGTCAAATCAAGACTCTCGTATACATTGCGGACGGGCAACCAGTGCTCATCCTCATTCGAGGCTATGATCAACTCAACGAGTCCAAATTTATGGCTCGGACGGGCGCAATCGAGGCACGCCCAGCTGATGTCAAAAACCCCACTGATCTTGTTCACTTTACCACATTAGGAGCCTTGCCTGGTTCACTTGGGGCGGTCCGCTCTGTACCCCTCACTTGGAAGGTCTTTGCCGATGAACGTCTTCGCGGGGCAAACGAGATGACCACTGGCGCCAATAGCGATGGATTCCATCTTCGCAATGTCTCGATCGAACGGGATATCCGCGTCTCAGACTGGTTTGATCTCCGAACAGTTCGGGCCGGCGAGCCGTGTGCAAAATGTGCCAAGCCCCTTAAGATTCGCCGTGCAATAGAAGTAGGCCATGTCTTTAAGCTCGGCACAAAGTACTCCGAGAAACTCAATGCTACCTTTGTCGCCGAAGATGGATCGCCTCATCCTGCGGTCATGGGCTGCTACGGCATCGGCGTCTCTCGAACTCTCCAAGCGATCATTGAGCAGTCCAACGATAAAGACGGCATCATCTGGCCTCTTTCGGTGGCCCCATACCATGTTTGTATCACGCCTCTTAACTACAGCCCAGAGGGACAACCGATGACCCTCGGGCTTCAACTCCTCGCCGAACTGACCGCTGCGGGTATTGAAGTTATTCTTGATGACCGAGACGAGCGTCCGGGCGTGAAGTTTAAAGATAGCGAGTTGGTCGGCTTCCCTCTACGAGTCAATCTGGGTGAAAAATCTTTAGCTAAGGGTGAAGTCGAACTCAAGCCTCGAACGGGTCCTGTCAAGTGTGTTCCGATCGCTGAAGCCGCTGCTGAAGTCATCGCTTGGTTCCACACCGAAAAAGCGCACTACGTTTAAGCCTCAGTCCAGCAGTTGATCGCATCGATCCCAATTAAACGCCTCCACTCCGCCGAAATCGGGATGGAGGCGTCGCCCGTTTTTTTCGAAAAGCCCCTAATCCCATCCAAGCCTTCAAAATTAATCGATCACTCCAGTCGCGGGAAAAATAATCGAGCTGTCCGACAGGTATCCAAAGAGAGAGCCTCCACGGTTTCGGACCTTACCGCGGCCATCATTGGGGCCATTCCAGCAATGTAGGCGGGTTCACACCTCTTCCCTCGATGCGGCATAGGAGCCAAAAAGGGACAATCTGTCTCCAGCATAAAACTTCCTGCTGCCGCAGCGGCAATGGATGCACGGACATTTTCTCCATTCTTAAAGGTCGCGATTCCAGTAAAGCTCACCAGTGATCCTAAAGCCGTCACCTCCCTCATTTCCTCCACGCTTCCCACCCAACAATGAAAAACTCCTCGAACCCGATAAGCATAGGACCGAAAAACATCCATTGTTGGGTTAAATGAATCACGAGTGTGAATAATTACATTTAATCCAGCGACGCTTGCCACCTCCAACTGCTGACGAAACAGCGAATGCTGGCGTCTCCGATTTATAGCCTCTAACTCTGGGTCAGGCACGGAATCTGAGGGACGTCGAAAAAAATCGAGACCGATTTCTCCGATCGCCACCACTTTTGGATGAGAAGCTAGGTGCAAGAGTGCTTCACGGATTTCCTCAGGTGATTCGTCGACATGCCCTGGATGCACACCAACAGCAGCATAAACGGAAGGAAACCGAGCAGCGATCTCGATTGCCCGAGCACTTTTTTCAAGGGTGGTACCAATGGTAATGATCCGTGAAATACCGGCAGCGGTTGCTCGCTCTACGACCTCAGAGATATCCGCATCAAAGTCCTTAAAATCAAGATGCGCATGGGTATCATAAAACTGGCTGATCACGGGAGGGAATCCTGACCACCGAATGATCGCAGATCAATTCGATCTTCCAAAAGAGGCGTTCTGTCACGGTTGAGATCGAAACAAAGGATCACCTCGATTCCAAAAAAAGCGCCGAGTCAGAGTCGGTTTTCGATTACGCCTCCTTATTATAATGAAGAGCTTGGACTGAAGTCTAAATTTGAGACGATTTAACGCCCAATCGAAGTTCCACCTCAGCCAATGAAATTCCAGTGAGAGAAACTGTCTTACGAGAATGGGTTGCCCCACGAATCAGACCCACCTGACCACGGGGTACGGCGAGTTTCTCTGCAAGAAAATCAAGCACTGCTTGGTTGGCTGCTGAATCCACCGGAGGCGCCGTCACTCGCAAACGCAACTCCGGACCCTCTCGGGAGGCTATCTCAGTTCGTGAAGCGCGTGGCACGACTTTTAGGAAAATCAAAACTCTCCCAGATGATTCCTTTAAACACCCACTCACAAGGGCAGGCGTTGAAAAAGTTGAGGTAGAAATCCCTCAAGGAAAAAAGCGAACCCCCAAAAAATGCCTGCAACAACCAAGGGAGCAAAATCAATCAGGCCCAACCTTAATGGTATCCAACGACAGAGCGCCCCGCCTGTTTCGTAGGCATAATCCCAGAGTGGGAAACTTCCCAAATAAACGTGATCCAAGAGAAAGCGCAGAAAACATAAAGCCACCACCGGCCATTTTATGAGGGGAAGTAATCCTAAAGCAACGACCACCGCTTGCTGAAGGCGATGCGTCGTCGATTGAATGGGCGGTAGCAAAGCCGCATCAACCAACCACCCCGCTCCCAACATCCAGAGGCATCCTGCTAGAATCAAAAAGGGGAAACAGGCCAAGGGGACAGGCCAGCGCCCAGCCATTCCCAGCTCCGAGCGTAGACAGAGGGTCAGCGGATCAGGCTCTTTATCGTTTCGACGTAAGCCAGCAAAAAAACCAAAACTCACATAGACGATCAAAACGATTTCCAGCCAACTCAGAAAAGAATAAGCCAACATCCGCCCGAAAAAATCGCTGCGAAAACTGACAGCGACGGCTCCACTCGACCAAATAGCTGCCTCAGCAAACTGTTGAGGAAACCAATAGTGGAATAGTGCCCTCCCCACGAGGAGCAAGAACAACGACAGCGGAAAAGCCCACCGTCGAACCCCTCCCTTGCGACCCAGCGATTTCAGATTTGATGCCAAGGTTAGTGCCGGTTTTCTCGACACTGGGATAACCCCAAATTGACGTGTGCCCAGCCAAAGCAGAATGCCAGCAAAATTAACAATCCAGTCGAGCCATTTCATTGCAAGGGCTCGACCGGACAAAATTCTCTTGCCGGGACTGGGATCATTTCATCAAACGCAACAAGGTGTCCGCCATTTCACTCGGTGTTGCGGCAACTCCAATGCCTGCTGCACGAAAAGCATCAAACTTCGCTTGAGCGGTCCCTTTACCCCCACTCACAATGGCTCCAGCATGCCCCATTCGCCGTCCGGGAGGTGCCGTAGCTCCAGCTATGAAACCAGCAACCGGCTTGGTGCCGTGTAGTGCGATCCATTCCGCAGCTTCTTCCTCAGCTGCACCCCCAATTTCCCCAATCATAATAATCCCATGAGTCTCTGGGTCCGCCATGAATAGCTTGATCACATCCAAATGCGAGGTTCCGTTCACTGGATCGCCCCCAATACCGACACAGGTCGATTGACCCACCCCACGACAGGTCAATTGGAACACAGCCTCATAAGTCAAAGTACCCGAGCGACTCACCACTCCGATATTTCCTTTCTTATGAATGTAACCGGGCGCAATACCGATCCGGCAACCCCCATGGGAATCTTTACCTTCGCCCGGTGTTACTATTCCAGGACAATTCGGCCCAATGAGTCGTGTCCGCAATCCGCTCATCGCCCGCTTTACTCGGACCATATCGTTCACTGGAATGCCCTCGGTGATCGTCACCACAAGGTCCAATCCCGCATCGACCCCTTCGAGGATGGCATCCGCAGCAAAGGGAGGAGGAACAAACACCGCACTGGTCGTGGCACCTGTGGCTTTTACGGCTTCCTCAACCGTATCAAAAATGGGAACTCGAACTCCCTTGTGCTCAAATATCTGCCCGCCTTTTCCAGGGGTAACACCGGCCACGACCTGTGTGCCGTACTCGATGGAAAGTGGGGTGTGACGGGCACCGAACGAACCGGTGATGCCCTGAATAAGAATCTTGGTTTGCGGAGTAACGAAAATAGACATGTCAGTTAAAAAATGAGAAATCGGTGTTGGAGGGGGCAGACTTGGTAGTTCAGCTGTTTACCGCAGCTACGACCTTCTTCGCAGCATCAGCCATGGTGTCCCCACTGATAATCGTCAAACCAGATGCCGCCAAAGTGGCCTTGCCGGCCACGACATTGTTGCCCTCTAAACGGACAATCAAAGGTAACGTTAAGCCTGTCTCTTTAACCGCTTCGACAATCCCATTGGCAATGACGTTGCAATCCATGATGCCTCCGAAAATGTTAACAAAAATCGCCTTCACGTTGGGATCACTTAATATGATCTTAAACGCCGCTGATACTTGGTCCTTGCTCGCCCCACCTCCAACATCCAAGAAATTCGCAGGTAACCCTCCGTAGTGCTGGATAATATCCATCGTCGACATCGCCAAACCCGCTCCATTCACCAAGCAAGCAATACTTCCGTCTAATTTAATGTAATTCAGCGAGAACTTGCTGGCCTCGATTTCTAGAGGAGATTCTTCCGCCAAATCACGCATCGCTAAAATATCGGCATGACGGTACAAGGCATTGTCATCCAAGCTGATCTTTGCATCCACACACATGATCGACTCTTTGCCTGAAGCCGTCTCGACGATCGCTAATGGATTGATCTCAACCATCGATGCATCGCATTCCCACGAGGTCTTGTATACCCCCATAATCAGCTTCACCGCAGCGTTGAAGACCTCGCCTTTAAGTCCTAATCCACGGGCGATTCTTCGGGCTTGATACGGTTGAATACCGACCGCTGGATCTACCGTTTCTTTAAGGATTTTCTCTGGGGTCTTCTCAGCGACTTCTTCAATGTCCACACCCCCTTCAGTGCTGGCCATGATTAGAGGACGTGACGTTGCACGATCCAATAACACGGCCAAGTAAAACTCCTTCACGATCTTCTCGGCTGCCGCGACTAGAATGGTTTGAACCACTCGGCCCTCAGGCCCTGTCTGCTTGGTCACCAAGGTCTTGCCCAGCATGTTCTCTGCGTAGGTCACCGCCTCTTCCAAGGTCTTGGCTAGCTTGACGCCACCTTTAAAGCCGTGAGTAAAGGTACCTTTGCCACGTCCACCCGCATGAATTTGGGACTTAATCACAATTAAGGAGTGTCCCGAATCAAAGAGCCGTTTGGCCGCCGTTGTGGCCTCCTCGAGGGTCTTGCAGGGGTCACCCGCTGGCACGGCCACTCCGTTCTGTTTTAAAAGTTGCTTAGCCTGATATTCGTGAATGTTCATTCGAAAAAATTACCGAAAAATAAAGAAGCGTCTACCACTGCTGTCGGGGGGGTAAATCTGCCTACTGCCCCTTTGAAATCCTTCAAGGTGAGAATTTAGCGTTGGTTGATTGGCGTTACCAAAAGTCCCACAGGCCCAGTATAAACCGATTGAGGTCGGATCAATCGATTATCTGCTAACTGCTCTAAAACATGCGCTGTCCAACCACTGGTCCGTGCAATGGCAAAAATCGGAGTGAAAAGATCCGTCGGGATTCCCAAGCTGTAGTAGACGGTGGCACTGTAAAAATCGACATTCGCGTGCAATCCCTTCTCCTGAAGTATCAATTCAGCGATACGCTCAGACATAAGGATCCACTTGGGTTCACCCAATTTGGCCGAAAGAATTTGCCCCATCCGCTTGAGATGCGGCGCCCGAGGATCCAACACTTTGTAAACTCGATGCCCGATCCCCATGATCTTCCTTTTCTGAGCCAAACATTCCGCAACATAAGCATCCACCGCTTCAAGTGACCCAATTTCCTTCAGCATCTTGATCACCCCCTCGTTGGCTCCGCCGTGCAACGGTCCTTTCAGTGTTCCTATGGCGCTTGTCACCGCTGAATACATATCGCTCAAGGTGGCTATGGTCACCCGCGCACTGAAGGTCGACGCATTCATCCCATGATCGGCATGCAGAACATAACACATATCCATGGTTCTAACCTTTTCTTCCGATGGCTTAACCCCATCAATCATCCAAAGGAAATTAGCCGCCTCACTGAGACCGCAGTCGGGAGCGACCAAAGGTAATCCTTGGCGTGATCGGTGAAAATAAGCGGTGATTACCGGAATCTGAGCAATTAACCTCAAGGCCTTCCGCCGCTGCGCATCCATGGTGTCGACGTCTGCCGTTGTGTCATAACAACCCAATGCACTCACTCCTGTGCGGATGGCATGCATAGGCGGACAATCCTTAGGCAAGGCTGTCAGCAAATCGACCACGCCTTGCGGAAGTTCCCGATATCCAACCAATACGGCCTTTAATTCCGCCAACTCTTTCGCACTGGGCAGATGATTGTGGAACAGCAAATGCACAACCTCTTCGTAACTGACCACTCCAGCTAATTCATTAATGTCGTAGCCACAATAAATTAACTGACCAATGTCGCCTCGGACATCACTCAAGCGCGTGTGCGCAGCAATGATGCCTTCAAGGCCCTTGGAGACGCTTAGGGGTGAAGGGGTGGGGGTACTCATCGTATAAAAGTCTAACAGGCCGATCCAAAGTTCACGACAGTCTGTGAGTTGGATGAAATGGGCGTCAACGAATTACCCTTGTCTTAATGGAATAATCGTTATCGCCACCCTCAAACTAAGGTCTCAGGGCCTCTCTCTTTTCGACTCCACCAACGGCTTACCAAACCATCTTGGGGCCCAAAAATCCACGCAACTCCAAATAAAAAGGACCCAACCACCACCGCGGCTCCCGAGGGGGAACAATCCAATCCAATGGATAAATGAAGTCCCAAGACCGCACTCAGTGCCGCATGCACAAGACTCCACCCCAAACGCACGACCAACCGATCGCTGATGAGTGCCGCTGTCGCTCCCGGTAAAATCAACATGGCAATCACGAGAATGGCTCCCACGGCCTCAAAGGCCGACACCACCGTAATCGAGAGCCAAATCATCAGGGACTGATGGATCCATCCCGATCGCAGCCCCATTGCCGATGCCAAGGCCGGGTCAAAAGAGCTCAACAAGAGTTCCTTGTAAAAAAGAACGATTAAGCCGCAGGAGAAAAAAAGAACACATCCCATTCGGACCACCGCTGGTGGACCTAGGGTCATCCCAGCAAGGGTCATCGGCGGACTTAACGGGATGAGAGGGAGTTCCCCGTTCAACACACAGTCTTGATCCAAATCTACCGTGTCAGCAAAGACAGCAATCAGAATCACCCCCAAAGCAAACAGACTTGAAAACGCAATCCCTATTGCCGCATCCTGCTTCACTCGCGAATGCCGGTGTATGACCTCAATCAACACTGTCGTCAGTACCGCCGCCGCTACCGCCCCAGCAAACATCGGCACGGTCCCTCGGGACCCCGTTACCAGAAAAGCAACGACAATACCCGGAAGAACGCTGTGGCTAATCGCGTCTCCCATTAGTGCCATACGACGTAAAATGAGATAATTGCCGACGAGCCCGCAGGCCGCTCCCACCAGAAAGGTCATCAACACCATCCAGCCATAAAGGGAAAAATCTGTCGTCCAAGGAGCAATAAAAATCTGATGCGCGGAAAAATGAGGGATGAAACTCATGACGATTTCCCATATCCTGTGGCCCGTTTTTCGCGGTTTCCATTGGGACGTCCGTGAATCACTTGCACGGCGGGTATCGGTCGCCCATGAGGGTCGCGGTCGGCAAACTCTAATCGACGCTCAAGTTGCCGCACCGCATCCTCACCCAAAATGTGCTCAATCTTCTCAGCGTCGTCATGCACATGGTCGGGCGCCATCTGGACAGCATGGGTCAAATACAACTCCCATAATCGATGATTCCGCACAATGGATGCTGCCCGTTGCCAACCCGACGGGGTCAACGCCACCAAATCGTCGACAGCCGTTGCAAAGTCCATCGAAACCAAGGACCGAACTTCCCTCAAAGCCTCATCAAATGTCAGGCGGCGGCGTTCGGCTAGTTCACGCAAACTCACCGATTCCCTTCGAAATTCTTCGTTTTCTAAAATCTGATAAACCGCTTTTAAGGTGTTCTCTCGAACAATTCTTACCCGTTGCGATCGAGCCATCCACCACCGGGGAATAACTCCTCGGTTTGGCGCAAAAAGAAAGGCAACGACAAAAAAGCTACTGGCTGATAGCACCATAAAAGGACCCGTCGGTAGATGGGTGCCCAGAAAAGAAAGAAACGCGCCTGTGACACCCGACAACATTCCTATCAACGCGCCATAAATGAGCATCCGATGCATCCGGTCGGTTAATAAATAAGCGGTCGCGGCTGGGGTAATTAACATCGCCGATACCAACACAACCCCCACCGCCTGCAGAGCGATGACCACGGAGAAAGTGAGCAAAAGCATCAATCCGTGCTGCAACCAGCGTGTCGGTAACGCGCAAACTTTGGCAAAACCAGGGTCAAAGCTCACTAAGAGAAACTCTTTATAGCCCACACAAATTAAACCCAACACCAACACGGTCACTACGGTCATTAAACGAATATCCTCTGCTCCAATCGCTGATGCCTGACCAAATAGAAATTTATCGATGCCTGTTTTGTTACCGGTGGGTAACCGTTGGAACATCGACATCAAACACAAACCCGCCCCAAAAAAGCCCGCTAAAATCATGCCCAAGGCGGCATCCTCTTTGAGACGTGTCGTTCGGGTAATCAAATGAACTAAACCTGTCCCCAACAATCCCGCTACCGTAGCTCCAATAAAAATAGCCACGGGATCCTTTTCCATATTCCAAAGAAAACCCAAAGCCACGCCGGGTAAGACAGCGTGGGATAAGGCATCCCCCACCAGCGACATCCGGCGTACCACCAGAAATCCACCCAAAAGGCCGCAGACAATCCCTAGCAAGACGGTTCCAAAAACCGCAAACCGTACAGACGGATCGGCCAGGGTCAAAAACCGGATCGCTTGAGTTTGCCAAACCGTCTCGGTGATGTCCCCGATCCGCGCCGCACATACCGTCATGGTTAGAGAATTTAATCCGACGAAAAGCCCTCCTATTCCAAGGAACTGCCCTGCAAAACTGGGGGTCAACCGGATCATCTAAGCCTCTTTTACTCGGACCGCTTCGGCGACTTCACTCAAGATAGTAAGTCGTCCCCCGTAAGTTTTCTGTAAAAGATCATAAGTGAAAACCTGTTCGGTCGGACCAAAGGCCACCACCCTCATGTTAAGCAATAAAAGCCAATCGAAATAATTTCTAGCAGTGGGTAAGTCATGGTGGACAACAAAGAGGGTCTTACCTTGATATCGCAACTCATGAAGCAATTCAATGATGGCCGTCTCTGTCGCCGCATCGACCCCTGCAAAGGGTTCATCCATAAAATAAAGGTCGCTCTCCTGCGCCAAGGCCCTTGCTAAAAAGACTCGCTGCTGTTGTCCGCCCGATAAGTTGGAAATTTGACGGTCGGCAAACGGTAACATTTTTACCCGCTCCAAACAGTCTCGGGCACAGGCCCGATCGGCAGCAGTTGGCCGACGAAATAAACCGAGCTTGCCATACCGCCCCATTAGCACCACATCCATCACATTGACCGGAAAATCCCAATCGACCGACTCTCGCTGCGGCACATAACCGACACGTGCAAGCGATTGGTTGATCGGTTTACCAAAAACTTTTACCCAACCCGCCGAGGCGGGTAACAAACCCATACAGGCCTTAATCAAGGTCGACTTACCCGCACCATTGGGCCCGAGAATGCCGATTAATTTCCCTGCCGGCGCTCGGATATCTACCCCCCAAAGCACGGGTTTCTTTCGGTAAGCCACCGTCAAATCATGCACTTCAAGGGGACTCTCTTCCGCAATCGGCGCCACTGTTAGTGATGAGGAACTATCGGAAAGATCCATAGGTCAAAGAACAGAATGAACGAAGCCACCTCACTCGTCGTGCTCTGGGAAAACTCATTTTAACGCCTCAACAATTAAATCGACATTGCGATGCACCATTCCCTCATAGGTGCCAAGATCGAATCCCTGATGGAACTTGCCGGGAGTACCCAAAGCATCAGAAAATAACTCGCCCCCAATCCGGACCCCCGCATCTCGACTTATGCGCTCAATTGTCCCGTGTGGCACCGAGGATTCGACAAAAATAGCCGGCACCTTCTGGGTCCGAATGAAATCGACTAATTGTGTGACATCGGCCAATCCCGCTTCTGTTACCGTCGATACCCCCTGTAAAGCCACCACCTTAAAACCGTAGGCTCGACCAAAATAATTAAATGCATCGTGGCTGGTCACTAAAACCCGTCGGATACTGTCCACTTGATCCACCCTTATTTTTACCCAACGATCTAGTTCCTCAAGTCGCCCTCTCGCCACCGCCGCTTGTCGACTAAAAACAGGCGCCGCAGCGGGCCTAGATTCGGTCAGAACAGTTTGAATCGTCTGGATGCATCCCGACCAAAGAGCGGTATCAAACCAGACATGAGGATCGTATTGTCCCTCAAAAGCAGATGGCTTCAACAGTCGCGCTTTGTCCACCCCATCGGTCGCCGCTCGAACTGATCGCCCCGCAGTGGCCATTTTTTCAAATAACCCCTGCATTTTACCCTCTAAATGCAAACCCGAATAAAAAATGACTTCGGCTCGTTGCAGTTTAACCAAATCAGAAGCCGTCGCTTTGTACATATGCGGATCCACGCCGGGCCCCATAAGCGCAGTCACCACGACCTCGTCGCCGCCCACCTGGCGTACCAAATCGGCCACCATTCCCACGGTCACTGTAACTTTTAACGGAGTAGTCGTCGCTGCCGTCAACTCACTCGCTATAAGTAACCTCAGAAAGGTCCAAACCAAAAAACGCACGCCGCTCCAACTTTGTTCTCTCCTCATACTTGTTTTGCCCCAAGCCACAAACTAACCATTCATTATTGCTTGTTTTAAGTCAAAGAATTTGTGTTAAGGCTAAAACATTATTATCAATAAGACCACTTTGTTTCTTGGCATTGAAGGTGTCACGGCGGTTTTCTAGGCCGATGAGCCCAACTGCGAAACTTGAAGTCCGCTCGGAATCGACCGAAGATCACCTTGAACGAATTCAGGATCTTGTCGATCGCAATGGCTACGCGCGAGTCAGCGATCTGGCACTCGAATTAGAACTAAGTCGATCGACGGTTTCCAATATGGTCCGACGCCTCGCCAAACGTGGTTTTGTTAACTACACGCGCTATCGGGGCTTTAATCTCACTGCCAGCGGTCGTGCCGTCGCCGCACATATCAAGGACCGACACCGCACTCTCACCGCTCTCCTCAACTTGCTCAGAATTGAACCCAGCACCATCGAGGAAGAAGTCGAAGACATCGAACATCATCTCAAACCCCAGACCCTCTCTGCTCTCAGTGCCCTCGTCTGCTATTGGAGCGAGAATCCCGCCGACCTCCGAGCCTTCAATCGCTTTCGATCGAAGATACCCCCCCTGCCAGGGCGTTTGGCTGGCGGCTCATAGGACAGGGCGGGAGTCTATGATCAGTCGGAGGGCGAGGCTTGGTTGGCGATGGTAGAGTTCAAAGAAGTGCGCCAAGGGTTGGCCTTGCTCGAAGGGGATCAGGGCCAAGAGGACGTTGCG
>SIAZ01000064.1 GCA_009695405.1 Pedosphaera sp.
CACACGATCACACACTCCTTGTTGAAGACGTTCAGATGCCTCCACTGCATCGGCTCGACATGATCGTGGCAGACCACCGGCGTGCCAGCCCGTACACTTTCCTCCGGCCACAACTCCAGCGTCTCCTCCACCTTCAACAGGAAGGTGGAGGACTCCGGCTCAAACCGCGCCTCCACCACTCGCCATGCCTTGCCAAGCCCGAGCAACTGTCCAAAGGTCTGTTCCGGTGTCATCGCTCGGCATCATCCTCCAGCTGTCAAGCCCCCCCGGTTTCACTGGAAATAGCGAGGAACCATTTAATGCGAGAGACACCCCTCAAAATGAGAATTAACTAAATTCTTACCTCTCACGTCGAAATTAAAAGAGCGAGTTAATTCATCTGAATTCCGAATTTACTCAGGCTCATCTCAATGACTCGTGAATCCTCAGGCTCTCATTCCTAGATGATATCGAGTGGCCTCGGTCACCTCGGTGCAGGCTTGGGCTCCAAGGTGATCACCAAAGCATTACCCGTGGGACGTTCCGCCCGTTCACTGGGATTATTAAGCACTTGTCCCAACACCCACAAAGTCGAAGATCCACCACCGTCTAAGTTCATGGCCTCGGTACAACCCAAATCTAAAAGATACCGCGTCAACTCGGATAAGGTCATCCCTACAGAAACCGAAGGTTGACGTCCATCTACCTGCATCAAGAAAAGCATTTCTTTATTCCAACCAATAGCACTCCGCGGATGCCGTACTTCACCACTTGCTAACTCTGTTGAGAGCCCGCCACGAATCAGTGCAGGCCCCCCTCCAATGGCGGTCCGTGCACCCTTCAAATTAGGAAGAGTCGATGAATCGATCATCAAAGTACTGCCCACCCTTAGTTGCTTATCCTCGGCCCGCAGATTGGAGGGAAGAACCAAGAGCATTCGTCCCTTTGCAATGCGGGATCTCCCGCCTAGCCCCACTTCGACCACCCGAAAACCGCGCCTCTCCCCCACCCTTAGCCCCTCCACTTCTGGGTCTAGTGTCTCCAGTACAATTTCCGAGTCTGAGGAACGCTGCTTCACCCCAACTGACTCCTCTGTATACAAGACCGCCCGATCCTCGCGTTCCTCATTCAAACCAAGGGGTGTTTGCGATCCATCCGGCCAAACCGCGGCCAAAAGGGAGATAACGTTGGTCATATGGAACGAACCGTCCGGCTCAACCCAGAAACAACTTTTCTCTGAGGGCATCGACACCAATCGTCCTTCAAAGATACACAGTCCTTCCGGGTCACCCACCCATGCCCCAGAGCGCACAAAGTAGTCACCGTTAATGGCTGCAACTGGGCGCCCCCGCGACCTAGGAAAGCGGCGCACTTGTTCCGACACTGGACTTGCACCCAAAGCGTTCGCACCACCGAGGGTTACATGCAACTGCAGGTCGGCCCGAGAGCGGCGAATACGCACCATATGAATCGCCCACGGACCCTCTGGGCGGTCGTCCTGAAGATAGGCAAACGCAGCGCCGAACCGATGTCTCAGAAGGGTATTAGTTGTTTGGGCGGACAAACTCAGCGACACGAGTAATAGAAAAAAAAGTAAATACCCCGAGCAAATACCGGCACCTCTGTGCGTCGGAGAATTTGAAAAGCCACGCGTCTCCATTAAAATCGTTCGGTTTTCTGCTCTGTTGCCGACTTAGGTTGAGCCCTTTCCACAACCATAAGACTGGTTGCGGTCTGGCGTTCGTGACCGTAACAGGGACTATTTAAAATACGATTGCCAAGGAGCAGTTCCGTAGAACCGCCTCCGTCCAAGTTCATCGCCTCAGTACAACCCAATCCCTGAAAATAACCGGCTAACTCTGGTAAGGTCATTCCCACGGATAAACCTGGCTGCCGCCCATCCACCACAACTAGAAACCAATACGACGGATTCCACCCCAGAGCCGATCGTGGATGACGCTCTCTCGATTTCACCGCACGCATCGCCGTCGGTTGGCCCCCCGACAACAAAGCAGGTCCGCCCCCTAGAGCCGTCGTGACTCCGAGGAGAGAGGGATTTGTTGCGGTTGAAAGACGCACCTTGGCACCCGACTTGATCGCAGGCGCCAAAGAAGCGGAGGGTAGTAGCAGAAGTTGTTGCGCAGTAGGCCCTTCGACACTCGCCTCCATCCGGCCCAGCACCACACCAGTGAAAACCCCGCCGAGCTTCAACGGCAACCACACACTGGAATCTACCGATAGAATCCAACCTCTTCGAGAATCTCCCCTTAACGCCCCAGTCGCCGCCGTGCTGCAGACCACCGTCTCCGAGCCGTCATAGTCGGCGTTCAAGACAAAGGTATCCAAAGCTTCAGCACCCACACGAACAGTAAAAAGGGAGCGAACCATTCCAATCCTAGGGAGTCCATTCGTGTCCATCCAAAAGCAGTCTCGTTCAATCGGACTGCTAACCAACTGACCTTCGAACACAAACAACCCACGCGGATCGCCGGGCATTGGATCATTTTCGGTGGCATAAAAATCACCATTAATCGCGGCGACTACCCTACCTGCAGATTTAGGAATAAGAGCAATTTGTTCACTCAAGGTATTAAGACCGATGCGGTCACGAAAGCCGAGTGAGGGCAAAAACCGAAATTCTGCATGATCCCGATTGATACGTACGACATGAACCGACCAAGGCTCATTGAAAGTGTCATGCGCCTCGGCTACACCGGGGCGAACGATCTTAAACTCTGTGGCCTCAACGACCTCAAGCACACCAGAGATAAATCCGAGAATAAAAACAAATCCCTTCGCCCACTTCATGCCAACCCCTTCCAGCGCCGAAGACTCCATTCCAAAGTCAACAAACCGAGAATCAGTCCTAAAATCCAAGGCTTATCCCAAAGCGGCTTCCGATCAAACTCCACCGTGGGTGCTGGGATATTTTTCCATAATGCTTTCAATCCAACGGCCTCAGTATCCGTCAATTGATGAGCCACTCCGCCGCCAGCCGCAGCAATGCTTTCCACCAAAACGGGGAGTGCCCGCAAATCAACCATTTCTCGGTCGACCGTCTCTCCGACCAATAATTGTCGATCTTCTCCCAAGATGTTGGTTTTGCCTTCGGCAACGGCGGTCACAATGAAGGCTCCCACTTGACGGAGCGGTATCTGCCCTTGATAAGCGCGCGTTGCCGGGTCGTAGCGAGCGGTAGCCACAGCATTGCTGGAGATCCCATCGCCCAAATAAAAGGTGACAGTAGCACCCGCAACATCACCCAAGGAAATGTCTCGAACTTTGACCGAAGCCGCAATCGTATCACCGGGTGCTGCATAGCCCGTGACTAATTCTAAAATAACCGGTTGATTCGTTTTAGTACTGCGACCCGCGGCCAACCACCGGACGGCGTTCACCCAGAAACCTCGATAATACCGAGAATCACAATTCTCTTCACTGAGCCCCCAATTCTTGTTGATTGGTTCGCCCCACAAAGTCTCAAAGTCCTCCCCCCAAGACCGCGTTGTATCCGAGGTAAAAGCCATACTCCGACCTCGTCCCACCTCCTGTACCGCCAAGACGACCGTCCCAACGCCACCGGTAAAAGGTTCGTCGGTGCTGGCCAGAAGAGTTGCTCCAGGTTTCACTCGTTCCATTCGATTTAATCCCTTCAACGTTGGAAATTTCTCTCCCCAAATCTTCGCTGTCTCAACTCGATTCGCTCCAAAAGCAACGAGGGGATGTGTCAACGCGGCGCGTGGTACTTTCACCCGAAATTCGGTGCGATCAGAATCGTAAGCCCCTTCCATCGCCACCGGAATAATCCGATCGAGTACGGTCTTATGATAACCACCACGACCAAAAGCAGAGTTACCACCAATCATCACAAAACCGCCTCCAAATTCTTCAACCAACCGGGCCATATTGGTCAATTGATCGCCGGAAAAGGATTCCCTCTTAATATCACTATGGATAACGACATCATATTCGAGCAGTCCTTGGAGCGTCTTGGGAAATCCTCGGGTTGGATGCTCTACCGGATAGATCCGTTCGCCTGTTTGTTGATCCACATTTACGGTATTTAAGTATTGGCCGTTACCACCAAATTGACGGTAGAGGGTGGTCACTTTAATCCCTGGATCCGACTGCAACGCATCTTTCAAATACTTCCATTCAGGCTTGGGGCTCGCATTATTTTGAGGCGTCCCTTCCATGTAGAGAACCCGCAAAGTGGGATCAGTGACTTCCAACCCAAATTGACGGCGATTATTCGATGCCAACCACTCTCCTTCCAACGGCAAAATGGCTACTTCATAAATTTGAAATCCTCTTCCTCGAGGAGTGAAATCGATTTCCGTCCGCTGTGAAGGTCCAGTCAAGATCACCTTCTGACTTGCCAAAACATCCTTCTCCCGTCGCACCACTACGACCACCGATCGCCCCTCAAACCCTGGCGATCGAAGGGTCACCGCCAACCGGGTGGGCGCTTCATTAGGAACCGCTCGCTTCACTTGTACATTTTCCACGATCACATCGCGCATCTCATTGGTCGTTCCTGTCAGTAGGGTGTGAACAGCTAGACCACGTCGTTGTAAACGTCGCGCCGTTACCTCCGGAAGACCGGAAGCCGTTTCAATGCCGTCGCTTACCAAAATCACGCCGGTCAAAGGTAAATCACCGGGTGCCGACAGCATCGATTCTAATGCACCCGCCAATGCGCTGGAAGACCCTGTCGCGGCTAGGGCAATCCCATTCGTTTCTAAAGTCACCCTATCGCTGAATCCATAGCTCAATAAATCCACGTCTGCGGGTTTAACGGCCTCAATGTTTTTAGCAATCCAAGCGCGGCCTGCCCCCAAACGACCGCCGGCAACATCCAAAGTAGCCATACTCTTCGAAGTATCGAATAACACAGCCAAACGAGACTTATGATGCTGAGTGAACTTCTCCACCCACTGTGGATCGAGAAGACAGATAACCAGTGTACCAACCACGGTAGATCGAAGCAAAGTCGCCACGACTTGCGGCCATCCGCCAGTGCGCCCTTTACCAGTGGCGTAACTGGCAATAATCAGGACCAGAGCGGCCACTCCACCCGCAGCAATCCAGCGGAGATCGGGTAGGTAAGTGAATTGAGTCATCGTGACATTTCGGCGTTCTATCGGGCTTTTCTACTTCGAATCATTCGGCTCGTGTCAATCGCTTAAAATACTCACTGATCTGACCTTCGAATTTCTTGGGGGCTTCCTCAGCGGAAACATCAGACAGGAGCGGCTTGCCAGAAATCACCCTCTCCAAAAGGTCAGCGGCCGAACTCAATCCTGCAGCACCTGAGGCACTTGAAGCACCGGCCCCATCTTTATTGCCTTCCTCCAGTGCCTGCGCCGCCGCGTCAACTTGACGCGAGGCTTCATCTAAACGTTTCCCCGCTGCCTGCCCCGGCTTCGAATCCTTAGCCACCAACTGTTTGACCTTTTCCCCCAGCTTCTTTGCTTTTTCGCCCAACTGCTTTTCCGCAGCCGCAAGTCGGCCTCCGCCCGGTTGGCTTCCCCCTTTTCCGGTGCCTTCGCCCAGTTCCTTGCCCTGACCTTTTTCGCCGCCCTTACCGGGTTCTTTACCCTCACCTTTGTTGGGCTCTTTTCCTGCTTCTTTTCCAGCAGGCTCCCGTGGTTTAGCGCGTGAGGCCATTTCTTTCAGCCGCGCAGCCTCCTTCGCTTGCTTTGAATCCTTGGCTACTTCCGATTCCTTGCTCGGCTCCATCGCCGGATTCTTTGGCTTCCCTTTCCCTTCACCTTGGCCTTCTCCTTGCCCCTCCCCTTCCCCTTCAATTTTAGAAGCAATCTCACCTTGGGCCTTTGCTAATTCACGCGCCTCCGTCAAAGCTTCTTTCAGCTCTTTCAAATTGGGAATTTCCTCCGACTTCTTTTTTAACTCTTCCAACACGACACTCACTGGTTCTTTGGCCGCGGGTTCGGGTGTTTGTTCAGGCTTGTTTGCACCCAACTCCATCGGTCGTGTAGGAAGATTCTTCAATTGCGGCATTGCCTTGATAGCCTCGTAAAGGTGAGCCAAAGCTTTCTCTTCCCTCGGCAGGGCTTCCCCTTGGCTGAGTCGCGTCAATGACTTCGCTGCTTGGCCCATTTCTTCCACCGCTGCTTCAATCGCACCCTGTGCGACAAAGGGTGCTCCGGCCTCTTCCAATTTCTGCCGATACATTTCAGCAAATTCGCGAGCATCTCGCTGCCTTTGGGCTAATTCAGCAAAAACAGGAGGGGCCGCATTGGTGGGCAGCGAGGTTGTGTCAGCCACAATCCCCTTTTGAATCGCTAACAGATTCAACTTCTGTGAGGGCGGCCCTTTTCGCTTTGATGCCGGTGGCGAGGTGGGATTCGCAATTTCAATAAAGTAGGTTGGCGACCTTCCAATACCCGGGCCGTCAAAATCATTGTTGTCACGGGCTTCGGCATAATAAGCCAATACATCAAAGGGCCGAAGTTTCATTCCCTCCAAACGCAAAACCGCTGCTGCCAATGTTTCTCCGTCTTTTACATGGCGATCGCGCACTTCCAAAGTCGTGTTCGATTCATCCAACTTATGATAAATAATCCGAAGACTGGCGATGCCAAAATCATCAGTTGCCTTCACCGTTAGTGGCACTTTTTCAGTGGGTTCAGCTCGAATGTCTTCGCCGGGTTCGGTGATGTCCACCTTCGGAGGTTGATCTGGCAACGCTCGAATACGGAACAGGCTACGGTCGATCCCAGGCCGCCCTTTTAAATCGGTCAAAGCATACTCATAGGCAGTGTCGTTGGTCAGGGTCAACTGAGCCGTCCAAAAATTAGATCCCGCCAAACTTAATAATATCTCAGCGCCATTGGTGAATCGCAACGATGCACTGCCCAATGGGACGTTTCCTTCCATACGAAAGAGCGCGCGCGTTCCTCGAATGATAGTGATATCGCCCATCGCTTGTTCTGTCGGCCCAATTCGTGTGTAAGTGGGTGGTGTTAAACCGATCGTCGCCGTCTGAACCTTTGCCGGAATAAAAGCCTCCAAGGTATACTCAGGTGACACCGCATCCCCAGCAATCACTCGGTAGGTCCCAGACAGTGCCACTTCCAAATGATGCACTGCGGTTAAATTACTCAAGACTGTTATGGGCACCCGAGTCCATAAATTCGACCCCTTGATCCGCCATTGGAACACGACCAAATTGGGTGCTCGTCCGGAAAACTTACTAGAAATAGAAAGTGAACTTCCCACCGGAAATTCACCCCCTTGCGGCGAAACTTTGACCTCGGTAAAGGTGGCACTAGTCCAAGGCACCAAGGCTCGAAGAAAAGCCTTGCCGGAAGAGGGCGCGAAGAGAAGAAAAACGACGAATCCAACAAAGACGCCCCCGCCCCCTAGAAAGGCAGGGATGAGAAATCGCTGGGTGTAAGGCGTTTGATTTCGTTCCAACGCCAAGGAAGCTCGAGCTTCCAAAGCTTCCGCTAAAAGGGTCTCGTAGCCCGCCGATGCCGTCTGTTGGCCCGATAAATATTCTGCCGCCGTCGAGACTTCACAGCCCAAATCGCTGACTCGACCCTCAGCATCCAAAGCAACTTCCTTCAGTCCGGCCGATTGACCCAAAATGCGCGCGACGAACCTCACTGCACCGACCAAGAATCCACAAATCACAATTAGACCTAACCCCCGTATCCAAGGCGGCACGATGAGCCAATAATCGGTCAAAGCAAGGGTGAGCAACACCAATAGAACGCTTGAGCCTGCGGCAAGCCCAACACCAACTCGACGAGCAACGTCCTTACGATGAGCCGCGGCGGAAAGTGTGCGGCGAGCGTTATCAGCGGTGGAGTTCATAAGTTTAGACGGCACCAATTTCGGGATGAGATACGGATTTGGCTTCGACTTTTCGGGAACAAAAACGGGAGGAGTAAGATGCGGGGTAACCCAACGATTTCCAGAGCCAGCGTGCGATCACTAACGAGGTGCTACCAAAAAGCAGAGTTACCATCAGTTCAGGGAAATTGCGCCCCAGTGACCCCACACCATCGGCCCAAAGATTGACGATTGAAATGCTCACTAAAACCAATCCCACCAACGCCGATGGTAAAGCAGTCATGCCTCGTAAGAACGACCGGAGCAAACCATTCATCGGCGACCTGAAAAAACGAACAGGCAGCCAGAAGATCAAGGAGACTATCAACCCACCCACGACCGGCACCAAGCAGATATCAAGCATCTGACTCACAGCAAAGGCCAAGGGTGGAAAGGGGTAGGGCATCCGTCTTAGGCGGTTGTTCGGTTAGAAACCAAGGTTTCTGTGAAAACCAACAACAACGCTGCTAGAATCAGCAAGCGCCAGAATTCTTCACGTTGATGATCATTTCCAAAGAGGCGGATCGGTCGCTGACTTTCCTCGGTGCGCCGCACGATCCGGCGCTCTGCCTCGAGTACTGGCATCGCCGTTAAATCGGATTCTTGCGAGGGCGTATTGGCCGCTAAACGAAGCCACTCGCGTCCGATTCCATCACGCAGACGATGAACCCCAGGTCCGCTGATTTCAAAAGCGATCTTTCCCTGAGAATCAGCTTTCTGGCTCAAGGCGGATCCACCGACCGGCGTCAAAGTAAAAGCGGTCTTGGCAGCAGCAATTCCTACTTCAATCACGGCTTCCGTAGCGGTAACAAAGTCTAATCCGGTCTCCAATGCTCGGTCCCCGCTGCGACCTGCCAAAAACGAGGTTGCTGCCCACAGCCAAGGAACATAGGACTTATGTTTCGGCCAATCCGTCCACGCTGTGTCAGCAGACATATTGGCAAACAAAAAGCGGCCCTGCCCGACCGTTGCTTCCAATAGAAAGGGAATCCCATCGTCGAAACGCGCCAACACAACCAAACCAGGCCCCGCTTGAATCGTCTGCCGACGAGTAAACTCCGCAAGTGTAGGCGTCCCACCTCCGTCTTGAGCAAACACAGAAAACACCGGACTCCGACGATCAAACATACCAATGCGCCAAGGTACTTCCTCGTCAGCCGCCACAGCCTCGCCAAGTTGTATTGGAAGGATTCCCGCAAACTCTGCATTGAATCGTGTTGGAGAAACACCGTCGCCAGCCAACAACAAGAGTCCCCCTCCACTCCGCACAAACCGTCCTAACCCACTCACAGCATCTCCGGGCAATGTTTGCGAGGCGGGCAAAATCACCACATCAAAAGCGGCTGTATTTGTTCCTAGCCCGATTACAGGCCGCTGCTCCCGAAGCTTTCCAAGCAGTCCTTCTGGATAAACCTGCTCAATATGAAATCGTCCTGCACGGGCGTTGGTCATCCCAAAAAACGGATCAAGCGCGGCGAGAATAAAAAAAGTCTGCTCTTCAAATGAACGCACTCCAACTCGATTTTCAACCACCAAAACACGAATAGGCGCTGGCACAAGAAAGGTCGCTTGCCGGGCATCGTCCGCAGTCAGTGCATCCTTTCCACTCAGTTGGAACACCGCATCATGCCAACCCGGAGCGAGCCCCAAAAGCGACAAATTAAGATGGGTGACACCACCTGCTTCTAGGAAAATTTGTTGGCTCCAAACGGTTTTACTATCCAATCGAAACTCAGCGGTCACCGAACCGGTGGTCTCACCAAAATTAGAGACTGTGGCCGATGGTTTATTGGTTTCCGATAAGGCTAGATCCAGTCCGGTCACCGCAAAATTTGGAGCACTAATCCCGCCAACAGAGAGAAAATTCACTGGCACTTCTCGAGGCATAGACACCGATCCCAAAGTCTCTGCTGCTGAGCGCTGCAAATCACTAATGACCACAATCGACGAATCAAATCCCACATCACTCGCAGCAATAAGCCGTGTCGCCTCGGCTAACCCCTCCCCTAACTCTGAGGTCGACGCCTCAACTTTCAAGGTCTCCAATTTGCGAATAGTCACCGACGCTGGAGCGAAACCGGCAAGAACGACTGCACGCGAACCACAGCCGACAAGAGCGACTCGATCCTCCGAACCGAGTTCGTTCAATGTCTTCCGAGCTGCCTCCATGGCTTTGGTCCACCGAACTATTCCCCCTTCCTGAGCTGACAAACTCAAAGAATGATCGAGCACAATTACTACCTGCCGACGCGGACGAATCCCAAGATCCCCTTGATTTTTCGGCAAGAAAGGTCGAGCAAATGCCAGAATGATCAGAGCGAAAATCAGCAAGCGGAGCAGTAGTAGAAATATATTCCTCAGTTTACGGCGTGAGGTACTGCGAGTCTCCTGCGTTTCAATGAATCTAAGTGTACTGAACTTGAGCCGCTGATTCCGCCGCTTTAACAGCAGATGAATAAGCACGGGAATGCCTAAAGCAACTAGGGCACTTAAGAATAGAGCGTTAGTGAAAAGAAAGGGCACAGATCAAATTCCAATCAGCGCGTTGAAGTGGACAAAGGTTAAGGTCACACGCCGCCCCTCCGTTCGAGATAGGCCATCAAAGCTTGATCCAACGAGGCATCGGTGCGGAGTTGCACATAATCAGATTCGTAGCCTGCACATTCCGATTTCACCCTGTCACAAAAAGCGGTAAGGCGTTGCTTGTACCGCGTGCGAATGGCGTCCACATCCACCACCCGCTCCTCTGCGGTTTCGCTATCCTCCAAAATCCATTCTCCCTCGTAGGGCAAATCTAATTCCTCAGGGGCTAATAATTGGAAAACGAGGGTTTCTTGGCCGTGCGCATGAAGCTGTCGCAGCAGGTCAAAGGCAGTATCTTCGGCGGTAAAAAAATCCGAGATAACCACGGATATCCCTCGACGTACCACGGCCTGGATAATACCCAAAAGAGCTGGGCCCACTACAGTACCACCTCCTGCCTTAGTGGTGGCTAACAGAGCAAACAAATCCAGCACATGGTGCCGAGTGGCCGCACAGGGCAACGCCTGACGGCTATCTGAACCAAACAAAACTAAGCCCGGTGCATCCCTCTGCAAAACCATTAAGTGCGCCAGCGCCGCAGCCAACAAGCGCCCACAAGTAAACTTATTGGCAGCGCCCTCCCCGAAATCCATCGATGCCGAGGTATCTAAATAGATTTGTGCTCGGTAATTCGTGTCATCCTCAAACTGCTTCACATACAAAGCATCGCTCCGCGCCCAAACCTTCCAGTCGACATGCCTTAAGTTATCTCCCTGAACATACTGCCGATAACTCGCAAATTCGGTCGAGTACCCCAAAAACGGACTGCGATGCAACCCGTCGAGGAAACCTTCAACCACCGTTCGTGCCATTAAGGGAAGATCCTCCACTGTGGCCAGTAACCGTGCATCAAGTTCAAGATCTGAAGCCATGATCCAATTAGAATTAGAAGGCCCAACCCGCACCCCTGCGGTTGTAGTTCAAAAATAAGTCAAGAAAGGTCGTCATAAACTCACCACTGAGTCACTGAATTGGCACGTCCTTTAGCAGCCGATCAACCAAGGTTTCCACGGTCACCTTCTGAGCGCGTGCGTTAAAATTGGGATTGATTCGATGCCGCAAAACCTGCCTTGCAACGAAACGAATACCCTCGTAATCGGCACATAATTTTCCCGTAGTCGCCGCACGAGCTTTGGCACCTAAAACTAGGTACTGGGAGGCTCGAGGACTGGCACCCCAACGGATAAATTCTTTCACATAGGCCGGAGCTGACGGATCCTCAGGTCGGGTCCTCGCCACCAATCGCACCGCGTAACGAATTACCTCATCACTCACCGGAATGGAACGGACCAACTGTTGCGCTTCCAATAGTTCCGCTCCTGTCATCACTGGGGTAATCACCGCTTGCCCACTGCCCGTGGTCTGACGCACCACCCGCTCCTCGTCAGCATTGCTGGGATAGGTGGTATTTAAACAAAACATAAACCGATCAGCTTGCGCCTCGGGCAATACATAGGTTCCCTCCTGTTCAATCGGATTTTGTGTCGCAAAAACATGGAAAGATTGAGGTAAGGGATAGGTTTTACCTCCAACTGTCACCTGACGTTCCTGCATCGTTTCCAACATCGCCGCCTGTGTCTTCGGTGGAGTACGGTTAATTTCGTCGGCCAAGACCAGATTTGCAAAGACGGGCCCCGGCAGAAACACCTGACGCCGACGCCCCGTCTCCGGATCTTCTTCGAGAATATCGGTACCGGTGATATCGCTCGGCATCAAATCGGGGGTAAACTGAATCCGGCTAAACTTCAAATCCACCACTTGGCCCAACGATCGAATGAGTAAGGTCTTGGCCAATCCGGGAACGCCGGTGATTAAAGCATGACCGCCGGCAAACAAGGTCAACAACGAGTTCTCAATAATCTCGTGTTGCCCGATAATGACCCGACCCAATTGATCCACCAAAGCCTGCCGGCGTGCGGCAAGTTGTTCAATGGCGAGAACCGGAACTTCGGCAGCGGAAGAAAGAGATGTGGCCTGACTCATTTTGGACGGGTTGCTTAAGTGATTAGATTACACCGTGAATTCGACTCGGTTACAAACAAAGCATTTAAAAATTGATGTCCTCTACTGACACACGATTTCATCTTCCTTCACCATAAACGTCCCACGCTACTGCGTCCTAGCGGTTGCACAAATCCATTGAAGGTCCTATTTAAGACAGACGCAGATGCTCAATGACTACAAAATGATCGGGGCCGACGGCAAGGAATACCCAGGAACGCTTGAAGAATTACGCGCATGGATCGCCGAAGGTCGACTGGGATCGGAGAGTTGGATCTGGAAAAAGTCCGATGAATGTTGGTTCCGAGCAGATCAATTGCCGGAATTAAGTTGGGATCTACCCCAGCCCATTCCGTCTCCACCCATTCTCCCCAAATCAATCACCGCCGGATTTGTCCCGCGACTTGCTGCTTATCTCTTCGATACATTCGTGCTCCAACTGCTCTTTATGGTGGTTCTCTTCCCGTGGACGGCACAACTCAAAGAGATTTTTGAACTAGCTGTCACCCAATACGATTTCACCAACAATGCTACCCCCGACATTCTACCCGTTTTAAAAGCACAGCTGACTTTTATGGCCCTCTATACTCCGGTCAGCCTGATTTATTGGGTCGGATTTAATGGCCGCTATGGGGCAACTCCCGGTAAGAAAATGCTCGGTATTCAAATAGTCGATCTCGACGGCCTCCCTATCGGTTACGCTCTGGCCTTCCGACGCTACTGCGCTGAAGTCATTAGCCTGCTACCCTTGGGCATGGGCTACCTAATGATTCTCTCTTCACCCTCTCAACAGGCTCTCCACGACGTCATGACCGGTACTCGAGTTGAATTTCGGTCTCGGAACGACTAACCTCAAAATCTGTTCCCCTGAAAAACCAAGCGGGACACACAGTGCTTTTCCTAAATTACCCCTCAAGACGGCGCTTCGTTTCCTCCCTCTTGATTCCTTTCGCTGGGTCCACGGATAACTTCCCAATAGTCTCCATCGTATGTTCCGCCCCTGCATCGATCTGCGTAACGGTAAGGTAGTCCAGATTGTCGGTGGTACACTGACCGACTCCGGCATCGATACCGTGACTCGTTTCGAATCGAGTCAACACCCTCGCTGGTATGCAGACTTGTATCGACGCGACGCTTTAACCGGCGGTCACGTCATTGCTCTTGGCCCCGGCAATGAAGCTGCCGCGCTCGATGCCCTTTCCGCTTGGCCCGGAGGTCTCCAATATGGGGGAGGGGTCACTGCCGACAACGCCGAAAATTGGCTCGAAGCCGGTGCATCAAAGATCATCGTCACCTCTTGGCTTTTTCAAAATGCCCGACTCGACTTTAACCGCCTCGAAGAACTTGTCCGACGTATCGGTCGGGAACGTCTCGTCTTGGATCTTAGTTGCCGTCGACGCGACGATCGCTTCTGGATCGTGACCGATCGCTGGCAGACTTTTACCGACGTTTCGGTTGATGCGGATTCCTGCCGACATCTCGCCCAATTTTGTTCCGAATTCCTCATTCATGCCGCCGATGTCGAAGGCCTTTGTCGGGGTATAGATGGAAAACTTGTCCGCATTCTGGCCGAGGGATGTCCACTGCCAACCACCTATGCGGGCGGAGCGAAATCGATCAAAGATCTCCACACTGTCCAACAAATCGGTTCGGGACGAATCCATCTGACAATCGGCAGTGCCCTTGATATTTTTGGTGGATCAGGGGTTCGTTACGCTGATTGTGTCGCTTTCAATCAGCAACAACAACGCTTAGGCTACACCTGAACCCCTCTCCTTCGTCCGGCATCAACGTGGCGCTTCCCCTTCTAGTAGCAGTCCTTCTTTGGGGTACCAATAACGTCGCCCTCAAACAAATCATAGGTCAATGGCCGCCTTTGTTTACCGGCTCAACTCGCTTCATGAGTGCAGGGATTTTGATGCTGGCTCTCATCCATACGACCCGCCTTTTCGGTACCGTCACCGCCCCAAATCTCGCCCTGCGACGCGGCTTATGGCGGGGCGGTCTTGTTCTCTCTTTTTATGTGGCTGCCTGCAACTGGACCCTTCGATTCCTCCCCGCTTCCCAGTTCGCCCTGCATATGGCGGCCTCGCCTGCTTGGGCTCTTCTTCTTGAAGGTCGGACCACCGAACCTCTCCGCCGCTGGGGTGCTGTCGGACTTACTTTTATTGGCGTATTAATTTTTCTACTTCCTTCCTTTCAATCGGGTGGCGAATGGGTCGGACAACTTCTAGGTGCATCAACCGGACTCCTTTGGACTCTTTACAGCCGGGAATGCCGGCGCCTCGGACTCACTTGGTCGGGCGGTGCATTCACAAGTTGTCGGTGAATGAGCTGGACTACCGGTGGCAAAGAGCTCATAAAGCAGGGCGTGCTTAAAGAACTAGTATTGCAAGGGCGACGGATGGGATCTGAGGAAGTGGAGTGGTTACGGAGATGGATTGAGGAGC
>SIAZ01000065.1 GCA_009695405.1 Pedosphaera sp.
AACAGTTTCAGCGCCGTCTCCGGGGCAGTGGTCAGTTCTGGACCCGCCCCGGCCTTACCCATCTCCTTCAACTCTGCGTCCTGGTCAAAAACAAGGACGATCACCTCCTCTGGAACTGATTCTTACCGTCAACTCGTGAATGCACGGTGTTTAAACTCACTTAACTGCCTCAGTAAAGTCTTTCGGTTTAAGCGACTCACTTGCTTGATTGCTTCCTCGGTTGGGTCGCCAATCGAGGAAGCGTAATTGTAAAAAGCGGCGGCCTCCAAAGTTCCCAACTTCGGGCACAACTACGGCGTCAAAACGTCCCTCGGGGGCCACCCGATCGCCCGCACCCCACCAGATTGTTTCAACGACCGCTAGGCCATCGGTCAGCCAAAATTTCCAGTGGACTTCCTTCAATCGTTGAGGGGGTCGCTCATGGGTCACACCGATCACAGCCAGTTGGATCAAGGGGTTTCCCATGCCAAAAGGTTTGAGACGACGAAGATCAGCGACGGTCGATAAATCAATCTCGCGGAGGAGCAATGCTGCATCGACACGAACCTCCGGATTTAACTGGGACCCGGTTAATTGTTCGCGGGCCAAGGCATTGAGGCGCGCGCGCAACTCAATCACACGCTCGGGTTCAATCGATAACCCAGCCGCCATGGCGTGCCCTCCGTGCTTGTTCAATAAACCCGAACAGTCCTTCAAGGCTGCTGCAAGATCGAAGCCGGGAACACTCCGCCCAGATCCTCTCCAAATCGGGCCGTCTCCGCCTAAAATTAAGGTGGGTCGGTTGAATTCTCGCAAGACCCTTGAAGCAACAATTCCGACGACACCAATGTGCCATGAGGCATCGCCTTCGATGATGACAAAATCTCTTTCTGGATCGAAGCCGGCTCGGATGCGGGCTATTGCTTCTATTGAAATTCGCTTTTCGACTTCCTGCCGCTCGCGGTTCTGAGCATTTAGTGTGTCCGCTAAGCGTCGCGCATCTGTTAAATGGGTACTCAACAGTAGGCGCAAGGAATCTTCGGCCGTCTCTAATCGACCGGAGGCATTCAATCGGGGTCCGAGCTGAAACCCGACCTCATGCACGCCGATGGGGCTACGGGTACGGGACACTTCCTTTAGGGCCACCAATCCAGGGCGCGGACTGATTTCTAATCGTTCCAGACCCGCATGGACCAAAACTCGATTCTCGCCCGTTAGAGGGACTAGATCTGCCACCGTACCCAATGCGACCAAATCCAGTAGAGGCTTTAGATTAAAAGTGTCGAATCCAACAAGACCCAAGTGGCGCCCCCTTTTCACGAGGGCGTGGGCTAATTTAAAGGCTAATCCAACGGAACAAAAGGCGTCTGCACCTGGTGATCTTTGAGGGTTGACGAGAGCCAATGCCTTCGGAGGTGGATCGCTAATCTGATGATGATCTAAAACCAAGACATCCACTTCGCTCGCATTGAGCCAATCAACTTGGGTTATGGCTGTCGACCCGCAGTCCACCGCGAGAAACAACGAGACAGGATAGCGTGCGAGACAATTCTCCACGGCGGCTTGGCTCAATCCGTAGCCTTCATCCCGCCGATGCGGTAGGTATTGGAAACTCGTCCATCCAAGGGCGGCAAAGACTTCAGTTAAAAGAGCCGTCGAGGTGACTCCATCCACGTCATAATCTCCAAAAATGACTAAGGATTCGTTCCGCGTTCTTGCCTCAAAAAGGCGATCTACGGCTCGATCCATATCGAGCAAGGCGAAAGGGTCACCCAAGGATTTTAACCTAGGCTCTAGGAACACAGAGGCTGCTGCGAGACTGATGATGCCGCGATTAACCAAACAAGATGCAGCCAAAGGACTCAGCTTGAGTTCACGCTGTAGAGTCCCCACCGCCACTGGATCGGGACTGGCTACAATCCATCGGTTTACCGGAGTCATTTCTGACTCAGCTTTCCATCTCCGCGCAGTGCGGCCATCAACAGTGACATCAGGATGGAGAGAGTGATCAATCCCAGCACTACAGCCAAGGATAGGTTATGGAGACGATCCCCAAAGAGTGTTTGCAACCAGTCTTCGGTCAGCATTTTTGCACCAATAAAAACCAGGACCAGAGCGAGTCCCACTTTAAGATACCGAAAATAACCCATCGCACTCGCGAGAACAAAATACAGGGAGCGCAATCCCAAGATGGCAAAAACATTGGATGTAAAAACCAAAAAAGGGTCGCGAGTGATCCCGAAAATAGCCGGAATGGAATCGAGCGCGAAAATCACGTCGGTGGTTTCGACAACGGCCAAAACCAACATCAAAGGGGTCAGCATCCAGCGACCTGCAATGCGGGTAATAAATCGGTCGCCATCGAAGGAATCAGCCACTGGAAAGAAACGTTTTACCAATCTTATCACGAGGTTCTTCGATAAGTCGGGCGACTCATCAACTCCGTTCACAAAGAGCATTTTAAGCCCAGTCAATAGCAGGAATCCCCCAAAAACAAAAAGCATCCAATGCACGCGCTCGATCAATTCACTCCCTAGCCATATCATTAGACCGCGCATCATTAGGGCACCAATAATCCCCCAAAAAAGCAAGCGGTGTTGCCAAATCCGAGGCACTCCGAAGTAGGTAAAAATGATCGCAATCACGAACACGTTGTCCATCGAAAGAGATAATTCAACCAGATACCCTGTCACAAAGAGGGCGGCGACCGACCTGTCCCAACCGCCGACGGTTAATGGAGCAACAACAAAGGCGAAAACAAGTGCCGATGCGGACCAAAGAGTCGTCCAACCCAAGGCTTCTTTGAACCCAATCTCGCGGCCAACCCGATGGAATAAGCCAAGATCAAAAGCCATAGATAAGAGCACAAAGCTTGTGAATCCAGCCCAATGCCAAATCGATACGTCAGTCAAAGCCATCATACGGTAGAACTCGTCGGCAGGGATCTAAGCCTTTGAACCCTGTAAATGGCAAGGACCTGTCCAAAATACACGAACTTTGACTTTCTGCTTTACCCAAAAATCCGACCGAAGACGTGCGCCACTACTGCTTTTCAGTCCGACTGACGCTCGGGCGTCTTTTCAGAGCAGAAAGTCTCAATTGACGTGTTGATTACACCCCGTGCGCCATTCACATTCAGCGGGTCATGAAGTTCATTCTTTCGACACACAATATCACGCTCACTGAGGCAATCGAACAACATATCCTCCATCAGATCGACAAACTGGAGCATATTGACCGCTGGCTTATCGATGCCCGAGTTACTCTTGAAAAAGATCACGTCGCGCATTCTCCGGAAAAACAATTCAAGTGCGGTATCCGTGTCGGTATTCGTGGTAATGACCTCTTCGCTGAAGATCGCGAATCCGATCTCTACGCCGCGATTGATCTCGCAGTGAAAAAGCTCCGACAGCAACTCCGCGCTCGTCATAGCAAGACCAAAGCGGCTAAGCACAAGCAGGCTGCACGTCTCAAGGAGAGTGCTCGTGCAAAGTCCGAATAGTCTGTGATACTTCGCGCTCGCACTCTCGTTCCTATGTCCGCGCCGCCTCTTCATGACGGCGCGGTTTGGATTTCTGGTGATCATATTCGGGCCGTCGGGCCGTGGCGGGAGATTCGCGAAATTACCACCGATCCGGTCACTGATCTAGGCGATGCCGCCCTCTTCCCTGGTTTGATCAATGCCCATTGTCATCTTGATTATACTGAGATGGCTGGCCTCCTGACTCCTCCTCGCCATTTTCCAGACTGGATCAAGGGAATCCTTACCCTCAAATCTCAATGGAAGGACTCCGACTTTTCCTCTTCTTGGGGCCAAGGTGCCCGTCAACTCCTCCAAGGCGGTGTTACCTCAGTGGTAAATATTGAGTCGCGGCCACACCAACTCGCTGCCCTCCGCGCCTCCACTCCTTTGCGTGTCTTCTCCTTTCTCGAACTCACTGGGGTCCGTTCCGCTCAAGAGCCCAATCGTCTCCTCGATGAAAGCATTGCGACTCTCTCTGTTTTGCCTCCCATTCGGGGTAGTGTCGGCCTGTCGCCTCATGCTCCCTATTCGACTACTCCTGAATTGCTGCGGCTTGTGGCCTCCACCGCCAAACGAGACGGTTGGCGACTGTCTTCTCATGTTTCTGAATCAGAGGCTGAGTTCGATATGTTTCTCTATCGTCGAGGCCCCATGTTCGATTGGCTTCACTCTCAACGACGTTCTGATGATTGCGGTCTCGGTTCACCTGTCCAACACATGGATCGCTGTGGTCTACTCACCCCATCGATGCTTGCCGTTCATTTGAATTACTTGTGGAATGACGATTCTAGGATTCTTGCGACTCGCGGTACCACGGTTGTCCACTGCCCTCGGTCACACGCCTATTTTGGTCATCGCCATTTCCCTCGCGAACAACTTTTCCAAGCGGGTGTTCCACTTTGCCTTGGCACCGATAGCCTCGCTTCCGTTCATATGGCTCGGAATTCAGCTCCTTCCCTTTCCATGATCGCCGAAATGCAGCAGGCGCTCGCCACAGATCCTAACATTCCACCAAAACGCTTAGTCCAAGAATCGACTCTCAACCCAGCCCGTGCACTCGGTCTCCGCTCTGTTCTTGGTGAACTTTGTCCTTACGGTGCTGCTGACATGGCCGTAATTCCCTTCATCGGCCCCTCGCACGCCGTCGAGGAAGCTCTTATCCACCACTCAGGCCCTGTCGCCGCAACCCTCATTGCTGGTCGATGGGAATGGATCTCGCCCTCTTGGCAGGATCGTCTTCGTTCTGAATTGTGACTCCTTCCCCTCCTTCACTGGCTCCTTTGGTTGTCCTTGTCTCCGGTGCTGCCGGGGCACTTGGCTCTGCTGTGGTCCTAGAATTGGCGCGCGTAGGTCATCGGATTTTCGCTGGCTATAATAAGACCTCCGAACCTTTTAGCTCCGCGTTAGTGAATCCTCCTATTGCTCTACATCTCGATGTCGCTCAAGACGCTTCTTGCCGTGCCGCTGTCAACGCGGTGATCGCTAAATCGGGTCGCCTCGATGCCGTGGTTCACTGCGCCGGAATTTCTCAAGACGCCCTTCTGGTTCATCAAGGGTTGGATGCTTGGCAAAATTGCTTTGATATCAACCTCAACGGCCCCAAGTACCTAGATCAGGCGGCCGCACGCTTTATGGTTCCGCAACACGATGGCCATCTCGTTCATATCGGTAGCTCCACCGGGATCTCCGGATCTGCCGGCCAAACCGCTTACGCCGCCGCTAAGGCTGCACTTCACGGGTTAACTCAATCTCTCGCAGTCGAACTGGGCCCTCACAATATTCGGGTCAATACGGTCCTCCCAGGTATCCTCCGTTCCGCTATGACCGACAGCCTTTCCTCTGAACGTCGTCAGACTCTTCGTAATGCCAATGTCCTCGCCCGCTTTAATGATCCTGCGGAAGTGGCTCGTTTCATTGCCTTTCTACTGTCGACTCGCTCGATTTCTGGTCAGATTTTCGCTCTCGATAGTCGCATTCAGCGCCTCTTCTAATTTTCGAACTTGAAAAACGTATGGCCAACCCCTCCGATTCTACTGGGTTCGAATCATCTCTGAGCCTCCGTCTCGATGCCGTCCGTGCACAGTCTCTGTGGCGGCACTTGCGCCGTATCGATAAGATCTCCGGTCACCAGGTGGAAACCGAGGGCCGTAGCCTGCGTAATTTCGCCGGAAATGATTACCTTGGTCTGACCTCTCACCCAGCGCTGATCGAGGCGGCAACTCAATCTATTCGGGACTTTGGATGCGGCTCCGCAGCGTCCCGACTTATCTCGGGGTCTCTCGCCCCTCACCACGCCCTCGAAGAAGCTATAGCCGATTTCAAAGGGACGCAGGCCGCGGTCAGTTTTTCTTCAGGCCTCTCAGCAGCTATCGGTACTCTCCCCGCTCTGATCGGCTATGATGATGTGGTCGTCCTAGATCGTCTGGTTCATGCTTGCTGCGTCGATGCGGCTCGACTCTCTGGGGCTCGATTAAGGGTGTTTCGGCACAACGACATTGAAGATCTCGAACGGATTCTTCGCTGGACTTCCTCTCTCCCACGCACTGCTCAGAAAAGTCCCAAAGTCCTGGTCGTCACTGAAAGCCTCTTTTCGATGGACGGCGACACTGCGCCGTTGCGTGAAATTGTTTCTTTAAAAGAGCGCTACGGAGCTTGGTTGATGGTCGATGAGGCTCACGCTACTGGAGTGCTGGGCCCCAATGGGCGCGGTCGAGTGGTAGAATTAGGCCTGACCGAACGGGTGGAAATTCAAATGGGTACTCTGGGTAAGGCGATCGGATCCGCCGGTGGTTTTATCGCCGGATCTCGTGCTCTCTCCGACACTCTCATCAATCGTGCTCGATCGTTTCTCTTCTCGACCGCGCCAGTTCCCGCTGCCGTAGCTGCAGCTTGTGCCGGACTTCAAATCGCCGCTGCTCTCGAGGGCGATCGCCTGCGTCAACGTTTACGGTCTCATACGATCACTGTTCTCAATACGGCTGCCAAAGCCGGATTTGTAAGCACAAGTTGTTCCCAAATTATTCCGCTCCACGTCGGTGACGAACTTCACGCTGTACGTGTCTCCGATGAACTCCGTTCGCTCGGGATCCTTGCCCCAGCGATTCGTCACCCGACCGTCGCCCGTGGTCGCGCTCGAATTCGCCTGACGGTCAGTGCCGCTCATTCAGATGCTGACCTCACAGCTTTAGATCAGGCTCTGAAGAATCTCTCTAGTCGCTGTCCGCCCGCACTCCTTTCTGCTCCGCTTTCAAAGGAGCCGCTCGATTGAAAACAAAGCCCCTTTTTCCTGCGACCGCAGCTTTTCCCAAAGATCGACTTGCTCAACTCGATCACCAGTTTCTTTGGCACCCGTTTACCCAAATGCAGGACTGGTTAAAAACCGAACCTATTGTGCTAACCGGAGGTCGTGGGTCGATTCTTTACTCTGCAGATGGCCGGCGTTTTCTCGATGCAAATTCATCTATTTGGACCAATCTTCATGGTCATCGCAATGCGGTAATCGACGCCGCGATCCGGCGGCAGTTAAAGCAGGTTGCGCATACATCGTCTCTCGGATTTGCTAGTGGTCCAGCTTCGGAATTAGCCGCCGATTTGATCGACCTCGCTCGTGGTCCAAAGACCCAACCTCGACTTACCAAAGTCTTTTTTTCTGATGACGGCTCCACCGCAATCGAAGCCGCTCTAAAATTGGCGTCAGAATACTCCCGACGCGCTGGCATCTCTCGTAAGCCTCGATTTCTATCCCTCACCGGCGCTTATCACGGCGATACGGTAGGAGCAGTCAGCGTTGGTCATATCGACCTTTTTCATCGGATCTGGAAGCCCCTCCTTTTTCCCACCGATTCAGTGATGGCACCAGCCTGTTATCGTTGCCCTTTCAATCGAGCTAAACCCGAGCGAGCCGACGCCCGGACTTATCGTAAATGCAGCTGGGAATGTGTGTCCAAGGTCGAGGCTAAGTTTGCAAAGGCGACCCGTGCCGGACGTCCTTACACCGCACTGGTGGTTGAACCTAGCCTTCAAGGTGCCGCTGGTATGATTCCTCAACCCGAAGGTTGGTTGTCCAAAGTCGCCGAAATAACCCGTGGTCACAAAGCTCTACTTATCGCCGATGAAGTCATGACTGGCTTTGGTAGAACCGGGACGGGCTCTGTTTCAGGCCCGCACTTTCATACGTTTGCCGCTCAACACGAAGGCGTTGTCCCTGACTTAGTCGCCGTCGCTAAAGGGCTTACTGGTGGCTACCTTCCGATGGCAGCAACTTTCGCAACTCAGCCTATCTTCGACTCTTTCCTCGGCGAGTATTCTGACTTTAAAACGTTCTTCCACGGCCATAGCTATTCGGGAAATCAATTGGGCGCGGCTGCGGCTCTTGCTAACCTGTCTTTACTCCGCAACCCCATTGGCGTCGATCACCGCCGATCTCTCCAGAAAGCGTTCGCTCACCAACTTAACTCTCTTTGGACTCAACCCTATATCGGCGATATTCGCCTCTGTGGTTTGGTCGCCGGTATCGAACTGGTTCGTGACTGGCGCACTCGAACCCCTTTTGATCTCACCGACCGCGTTGGCATCCGCGTCTGTGAGGCCATGGCTCGTCGAGGCGTTCTTACTCGACCGATTGGTAATGTTCTCGTTCTTATGCCTCCTTATTGCACCACCTCATCTCAGGTTCATCAGATGGTCGCCGCAGTCGTCGGGGCCATCACCGAAGTCCTTGGTAAACTCTAACATCAAGATCTCGTGAGGTCGTTTCTGAGCTTCAGCCTAAGACAAAGAGTCTCGCTCGGTTGCTGAGGAAATATGAAAAATTTAACGGCGCCGGGTAATCATACGCTAAGCAATCCGGTTCCCGATCTGGGGGCTATGTTTGCGGTCGCCCCTTCGGTCGAGCAGGTTAAGGCGGTGTTAGTGAAGGGGCTGGTAGAAGGGTTGGTGGGAGGAAAAGCGATTGATTGGCTAACGATGACAATCAGGTTAATTTCAGCGATAAGTAGGAATAGTGCGCTGGGTAAAACCGAGAGGATGGAGTGGAGTTCACCGAATCGAGTAGAGCGGAAGTTAACCGAGAATGGGCCTTGGATATTGTGAAAAAATGTGACCTATGAGTCACGAGGGGCGAGACTTGCCGATAATAGTTAAGGAGGACCAACGCAGAGTTGCCAAGCGATCCATTCGACGACGATGGCTTTAATATCCGCGGACCCCTTTGAGATGGGGCTAAGCGAGAACCGACGCCTGAGCATTCGGTGACGGTATCGGCGTATTATGTGGATGAAGCAATGAGCGAAGTGTATCGGGGCGGAGAAAAGGTACCTGCCGGAATGAAGTGGGAAGCGGGGTATCGATTGCCGACGGAGTCCGCCGATTCGACCCACTCGATGATCAAGGCGTGGTTTGGTGCGGATTCCCACGGTAGAGGACGGTGCCATGTGTCCGCGGTTCGGAGGGCTTCAGAATAGCGAGCCTTCAGCGGCGATGGTTCCGTAGCGAAGCACTTGTCTGGGCGGTTCAAGTGGATTAGGGGGAGGACTTGCTACTCGACATCAAATAGGCCAGTAGGTTCAAAACATTGGTCTTTTCGAGGCCGTTGAGCATCCCTTCGGGCATGCCCGAGACCGAGTGTTGCCGGCGGACCCGGAGGTCGGATATCGGAATCGACATGGGCTCGTCAGCACCGATTGGCTGCAGTACCAACCGTTGCCCATCTTCGAATTCCACTCGTCCCACAAGTTTCTGGCCCAAGCGCGTCTCGATTTCTGTCTGCGCGTATTCCGAGGCGATGACCTTCGAAGGTTCCAGCAGCGACTCCAGCAGTTGCCCGGCGCAGGATCGCCCGCTGATCCCTGTTAGGTCGGGCCCCACGCTCCCGCCTTCGCCGTCCCGGCGGTGGCATTGGAGGCATCCGAGTGTCTGGAAGAGGGCTTTGCCAGTCTCCGGAGAATGACCCGATGCCAGGGACTCCAGATCGCCCGCAAAGTCGGCTACTTGCCATTCCCGCGTTGCAGAGGGCCCGGCGGGCATTGCCCCGATCCAAGACCGCATCAGAGCCACGGCCCGCTCATCGACTGTATTCAAAGCCAGCGGTGGCATCTGACCACGACCTCGGACGGACAAACGATGGATCAACACCGAACGATCTGGATGGCCAGGGGATACCAGCATCGCATCACGGAGCCCGAAACTGTCATGCTGAGGTCGGCCGCCGATCAGTTCCATGCGGTCGCGAACCGTGGTGAATTCTAGTTGCAAGCGTGCGTTGCCACCCCCGGCCTCAACGTGGCACACGGAGCAGTTGGCATGCAGGTAGGAGCGGGCGCGCCGCTCGGTGTCTTGGCCCAAATCGTAAGGGTCGACCAAAGCCTGCAGGGTGGGTTCCTTGGATTCCTTGGGCAATTCGCCGGAGAAGTAGCCGACGTGTTCCAGCGCCCGCAGTTGGTGATCCTTGACTCCGCCCGGGTAGGGCTGCGTCCGGTTCATCTGCAGGTCGCTCAGGCCCAGCACGAAGCCAACGGCGCGACTATGGCAAGCCAAGCACTCGGAGCGGCTTGGAAAGTGCCAGCGTTGTCGTCGGTGCCCACTCGAGTCATTCGCGTCCGGGCGATCCACCTCAGCTTCAAGGCCCTCGGACGGAACCAGTTCGGCGTCGGTCTCGTCGATGTTCCAGCGGTACGAGTACCCCGCCCAGCGACCGTCCTGCCGTGTCATCAAGCGCGTCTCGATCCGACGCTCGGAACTACCGGATTTCTCCGTGGCACGGAATCGCAGGGTTTGAACTAGCACTGTCCCGTCTGGGAATCCCCAACCGCGGTTTGGTGCGTGGGTGATGCGTCCGTCGCCAGGAATGGCTAAGAAGCGTTCGGCCTGCGCGCCGTCGGCCCATCCAGGCGCGTTAACTGAATAGGCTACCACACCCGTCTCGACGCGGTGGTCGCGTGCTGAGGCGAAGACGCCAGTTTCGCTCAGCCTGCTAGGGAAAGACTGAGTCGTGCCCTGGGGCGGGGCGGGCACGATCTCCTGCAATCCGCCGCCGAGGTCGCTCACCAACAGGCGGCCCGATGGCGAGAGGCCGAAGGAGGTGATGAGCAGAGGCGTAGCGGCGATTTCGCGGTGCCACACCACCTTTGAGCCGTCGTGCAACCCAGCCCAGATCCGACCCGTGGAGTGGTCGCCATAGACATAGGCTCCCTCGAGACCCGGCAGGCGGCCGCCGCGATAGACCACGCCCCCAGTCAGCGAACGTGCCTCACTGTGTGGGTGTTCAAAGGTCGGTGCGATCACCGGAGTTGGGCCGCGTCGCCGGTTCCGGTAAAACAGGTGACTTCCCTCGTATACGCTCCAACCGTAGTTTTCCCCGCGACGGACGAGGTGCGTGGACTCCCATAGGTCTTGCCCGTTGTTGCCAACCCAGACCTGACCGGTCGGCAGATCCACAGCCAACCGCCATGGGTTGCGCAGGCCATAGGCCCACAGTTCGCCGCGGGCACCGGGCATCTTAATAAAGGGGTTGTCTTTCGGGATACCGTACTTAAGACTAGGGTCGCGGTGTTCGAGGTCGATGCGGAGCACAGATCCCAGTAAGTCGTTGAGGGTCTGGCCCGAGTCCCAAGAGTCGGAGTCGTTGGAACCGTCGCCCGTGGACACGTAAAGCATCCCGTCAGGACCGAAACCGATCCCGCCACCGTCGTGTCCGCCGGAGCGCCATTCGAGGAGAATCTCTTCGGATTCTGGCACCACCCCCCAGGGCGCTTTGCGGTCGATTGTGAATCGCGACAGGCGGTTGGTGCGTTCTGTTTCGACAGTCCGACTGTTTGAGAAAACCAGTAACTGGCCGTTGGTGACGTAGCCCGGGTAGAAGGCGACGCTGTAGACGAGTCGGCCTGCAATTTCCAAGAGTGCCGTAGTCGTCTGGGGTTCGCCCTCTTTACGGACCTCACCTACCCGCACCACCCGTGAAGGGCGATCGGCCTCGCCTCCCTGCAAAACCACGACCAGATTGCTGGTACCTGGTTCGGCCAATACGAAGACTGGATTCTTGAGCGTCAGTTCGGGCCGAAAGGAGCGAGTGGTGAAGGGCGGGGGAGGTTCCGGCGTGCCGACCACCCGCGATGTGGTCCAAAGCGAGCGTCTCTCTAGGCCGTGCGGCTTGGATTCGTTGGTGGCCGCCACGACTCGAGGAATCAGTGAATTGAGCACGATCAAGATCGCCAACCCGCCGAAAAGACAGCGGGCCCATCGAGGCCATAAGGTCACTTTTAGACCGATATAAGGCGGATCGACCCTCTGTGGCGGAGCTTCGATGCTCATGTCTGATGCACTCGATCGCACACCCCAAAAGAACGGTTCGATGTCGGACTTACTGATAGATGGCATGAGAGGTAGAGGTCGCTGGAAACAAAGGTCAAGATAGGTCTCTCTCCATGAAAACACATCCTAATTTTCCATCGTCTCAAATCGTGGCCTCGGACCCACCGTGGCCCGTTCCCCTAGCGGTGCTCGCGGATTCGTTGGCGCCAGAAATCTTGACCGTCGAAGAAGTCGGACGCGACGGTGTGCCAAGACTTGATTTCGATTGCGTGCCCAGTGCGCGGTTCAGTCTCGATGAATGCGTCTCGTGACCCTCCTTGTTCCGGAGGAAGTAAAGATTGGGGCGGAGTCCTCGGTGGAGGTGTGCGGTGAGGCGTTCGGTCATAGCCCAGTTTTCAAAGAATGCTCCCCGGAGCGGATGGGCGGGTTGGCGGATGCCGACCAACAACCCGACGAGGCTGGATTGGCAGAAGTAGAGCTTTTGGGCCTCGAGCAGTCGCTTGGAAAGGTTGGTGAACCAAGGATGGACCTGAAAGATCAGGTGGCTGGCCTTCGGGACAGACAATCAGTCCTCGGCGGTCACTCGGGTGATGCCGGCTTCTTCATTTCAACCAGAGTCATGTGATGCATCACAATCGCTGCAGGCTTGCACTTTTTGTGGAATCGCGACTCCGCAAAAAGGGCAGGGGCCCGGAGGTCGAAAGGAGTCAATTTAACTCATCGCTTTTAGTTCCAAGAAGACGCGCTAAGGCCGCTACTACGGCACTTTGGAAATCAAGAGAACGGCACTCGAGGAGTCCGTCCCTTTAATTCGAGCCCACAAGGCGGAACGAATGGTGACGCAAAGTTCTGCTGTCGTTAATGCGCACGCCTGCGACCAACCCTTTGGCTACCCTCGATGAATCAGCCTTGATGAGGCAGCGGTTATGGTCATTTTTGCCGTCGTTTCAACGGCATCAAACGGGTCTGGGTAAGGTGGCTTGGTAATTAAGAAAAAGCACCGCTTCACTCTTGGCTAGAATGACGGAGAAGTTTTTAACCCCAATGCCTGTCCGCAGAGAGAGGTGACGAAAATTCAGTCATCAGTCTCTCGGGTCTCATTCCATTGGAGTCGATGGAGAAAAAAAAGATCAGGGACGACTTTCAGAGTACTGGGGTAAGCGTACGCCCAACCTCATGGTTCCCTAGTTGCCGAAAGTAGGATATTTCGCGATCGAAGGCGGGGAAGAAAGGTCGACCGATCGGATTAGGCTTTCGCCGGTTTCCAGTTCCAAGGCAGGAGTTCGGCAACGGTATGGTTCGTTGCCTGTGGAATACGCCGCAACACATCCGTCAACCATGCCACCGGATCTAACCCGTATCGTCATGCAGTTATTAAAAGACTGCACTAAAGTGCACTTTCATTGGCATTCAGTGAAATTGGTTAAATTTCCCTTCAGATTCCCTACAGTTTTCTTCCGATTCACCCGTTCGAGAAAGTGAATTTTGCTAACGAATTCGGACGATATTCTGTCGATCCAAAAAGCTCGTTCCTATCAGTGAAAACTTACGAGCTTGGCTCGAGCCACTAAGGCAAACTGAAGGACCGATCGTGCTACAAAAAGAGCTTAATTTCGATATGGTTGAATTCTTTAAAACGGCAGGCGTTAGGAAGCTTAAAAACGGACTGCGTCACTCATATATAAGTTACCGGGTCGCGCTGACTGGCGATATAGCTCGAACAAGCTTAGAAGCTAGAAACTCACCTTCGATCATACAGAAATTTTATCTGGAATTAGTGACAAAAAACCAAGGAATTGCTTGGTTTTTAGTGGTTTCTATTTCGGAATCTTAATTTTTATATATATACGCTTGCTCTAATTAAGCGTCGGTATAGAGTTGCCTTCAGCTTAACGCACGTCAAAAAATTAAAGTTATACTCTCGGACGTCACAAAAACGAGTTGTCTCACTGTTTGAGTCAATTCGGACGTTATTAAATAAGAATTATCTATAAGGACCTAAATACGCCGAGCTATCGAAAACTAACATTTGATCACAAAAACAGTAGGTTGCTCGGAACTTCTCAGCAGACCTCAACTCGCCGCAAAACTTGGCGTCTCTTCTCGGACGATTGCCTCTTGGGACTTAATGGGGCTGATCCCGCGGATTAAAATTGGGGCGACCGTTCGGTACAGCTTAGAAGATGTCGTCACTTGGGCGAAGCGCTGCGAACCAAAGCAAGGATTCAAGTGAAGCGCCCACGCAAAGTCCGCGGGGTGAGCAGATCTGGAATGGTTCGCATCGAGAAAATTCTCGCTGGAGCTTGGCCGCCGCGCCGGCGAGCTGAAGCCATTCAAAAGAATCAGGAGGAGGGTCGATGAGCCTCTCAGAAGCTCTTAAGGCCGCTCGCCACGGGAAGACATCGAGCCTTCTTTGCCCAAGCCACGACGACAAATCACCGAGCTTAAGCGTGATGCCGGCAAACGGCGACGGTTGGCTACGGCTCAGATGCCACGGGGGGTGTTCCATCGATCAGGTTCTTAGCGCGGAAAACCTAAGCCGAAAGGATCTTGCACCGATCAAAGAAATGGGAGTTAGGCCGGCCGCTAGACGGGTGGTCAAAACCTACGCTTACATCGACGAAAATGGGCACCTCTTGTTTGAGGTTTGCAGGTACGAGCCGAAGGATTTTCGCCAGCGCCGCCCCGACGGGGCCGGTGGATGGATCTGGAATACCGAAGGCACGCGCAAGGTTCTTTTTTACCTGCCGGCGGTAATAGCTACCGTTGCCAACAACGAAACGGTTTTTCTGGTTGAAGGTGAGAAGGATGCCGAGAGTTTAATTCTCAAAGGGCTCGCCGCTACTTGCAATTCGGGCGGGGCAGGGAAGTGGTTGCCGGCCTATTCCGAAACGCTCCGAGGGGCCGATGTGATCATCGTCCCGGATAACGATGAAGC
>SIAZ01000066.1 GCA_009695405.1 Pedosphaera sp.
GCTTCCACCGAAGCCCGGACATCGGTCCCGTCGGCGGTGCGAGGCACCTGTCCGCTGACGTAAAGCGTCGATCCGGCCTTTCGGGACGGACTAAAGGGCAGTTTGTTGAGCGGGATCGATTTTTGGGCGAGGGCCGCCAACGCAAACCCACCAGCAGTTGCGAGGGTCAGGAGGGTCAGGGAGTAGGGTTTCATGTTTGAAAGGTATCGAATATTTCTGCGACTTTTTGTGCTGAGAGGCAAGCTTAGAGAGCGGCTCTTAGCGGCGGTGAGCTATTAAAGAAAGGGCCTATCAAGTTTTTTGGGTGGATGAAGTTCCCTCTGGGAGAGAGCTATGCGCTTTACCCGGGTTGCTGGCCCTTGGATTGTTGCGGTATAGACGTGAGACCTTTTCATTGTCCCTGGCTATTATCCGCTGGAAACGATCTTTTTAGTGTGCAGCTTTTTGAGTTTTGCCCGAAAAATCCTGAGTTCTGGCCATTATTTGGTAGTTATCCCGTTCTTCACACGGGCATTGGCGAAAGCGATCTTTTTCAGTTCAGGGTTGGGCTGATAAGTCCCGCCAAAAACTGCCCCGTCTTACTGAGCTCAACTTCAACAACATGTTCAGGGGGGCCAGCAGCAATCACCCGACCGCCCCGATCGCCGGCCTCAGGTCCAAGATCGATCAACCAATCCACACATTTTAGGACATCTAAATTATGCTCAATAACCAGCACAGAATGCCCTTGATTTACCAAACGATAGAAGACAGCCAGCAGAGTCTTTACATCCTCGAAATGAAGACCTGTAGTTGGTTCATCAAAGAGAAATAAAGTAGGTCGAACTGGCGGCAAACGAACTGAGTTTGTTTTTAGTTTGGGCTGAGATCGTTGACCCAATAAGGCCACAGAATCCGCGGATGGAGACGAGGCTGGGGTTAATGCCAAGTGGCTGACCAACTTCAATCGCTGACTTTCCCCACCCGAGAGCGTATTGATCGCTTGGCCTAATCGCAGATAACCCAAGCCGACCTCGCTTAAGAGTGCCAACTTCTCCGCGGCTCGGGTCGCTGGCTTGGATCCGCTAAACTCTCGTAAAAAGCAAACAGCCTCATCTACGGATAATTCCAGCACATCAGACACGGACAAAGAGCGACCTCCCGGAGCGGTAAGAGTGACCACGGAAATCGCCGCCCGAAACCGACGCCCTTGACACACCGGACACCGAATGAAGACGTCGCTTAAAAATTGCATTTCAATTTTTTCAAAACCGGCGCCGCGACACTGCTCACATTGGCCTAAAACAGAATTGAAACTGAAATGGCCTGCTTTGAGGCCTTGTGCCTTAGCCACTTCACTGGCAGCAAAGAAATCTCGGATATCATCAAAGGCCCCAATGTAGACCGCGGGATTTGAACGGGGCGTACGTCCCAATGCTGATTGATCGACTAAAACAACCGCCCCTAGATGATGCACTCCTTCCAATTCCATCCCGACTAGCCCCTGCCCACTCGCCTCCGCCAGTTCATCCTCCAATTCTTCATCACTGGAATCATCGGATCGCGAAGCACTTAAAGCCGTTTGAAGTAGCGGCAATAACGCCTCACGAATGAGTGTCGTTTTCCCTGAGCCACTCACTCCACTCACTCCCACAAAACGTCCCAACGGAATTTCCACGGTGACATCACGCAGATTATTGATAGAAACATGTTGGATTCGCAGAAGGGCCAATGCGGGTTCCACAACCCGAAAAGCAGATCGCATCCGGTCCTCTAGAATTCCGATCGATCTTTTTTCCCCCACCGTTGGCAACGCCACACGTCGTCGATCAGGAATCGGAATTTGACGACGGCCGGTAAGATAATCTGCCGTCAAGGATCCTTGGGCCGTGCTTAACTCAGACAGTGGACCTTGAAAAACAATGGAACCGCCAGTTTCCCCATGGCCTGGTCCGATGTCGATCAACTGGTCTGCTGCTCGCATGACTGCCGCTTCGTGCTCCACGACAACCACCGTGTTTCCAAGATCGCGCAAACGCTCCAGCAAACCTACCAAACGCGCTGTATCCCGAGGATGCAATCCAACACTTGGTTCATCCAAAACATACAAAGTATTGACCAACCTCGTGCCAAGGCAGGTCGTCAGATTTACCCTTTCGGTTTCGCCACCACTCAATGTCCGTGTCGCTCGATCCAATGTCAAATATTCCAACCCCACCTCAACTAAATATCGGAGGCGTGTTCGCACCTCTGATACCACAAGCGCCACACCCTGAGTTGTTCGAGTGCCAAGGGTCGTCTCCAATGTCTCAAGGTGCTGAAGCGCATCTCGAACAGGCAACCTGTAGAATTCAGCTAGATCCAAACCCCTTTGATCTGAAGCACTTCGCCATCGGTAAAGAAGCGATCCGGCCTTGAATCGTTTCCCTTGGCAATCAGGACAAATCCGATAGCTGCGATACCGCGATAGCAACACACGGACGTGCATCTTATACGACTTGCTCTCTAGCCACCGGAAAAAGCCTTTAACTCCGTACCACTTAAGCGGCCACGATGCCTCTGGATTATGGCTATCATACCCGAGATCACCCTCCATCAACCATTGTTGGTGCTCAAGATTTAGGTCTTTAAAAGGCACATCAACCGGCACCCTCTGCCGACGAGCCATCCGCAACATATCTGACTGACATTCAGCACTCTGACCCGTCTGCCAAGGTCGTACCACTCCCTCAGCCAAAGTCTTCGATCGATCTGGCAATGCCAAATCCGTATCAAGGGTAATAATCCGACCAAACCCCTTACAAGAGGCGCAAGCACCCAGCGGATGATTAAAAGAAAATAGGGAGGGCGATGCTTCCGGATAATCGATATCACACGCGGCACAGTGCCGACCCAATGAAAAAGCCCCTCCCTTCGATGACCATCCACCGAGCGAGGTCAGCACACTCACCGCCAAACGCCCTTGGCCGAACTGATACGCTTGTTCACAGGCTTCTACAAATCGGCCTCGTGCACCATCATTTAGGCGAATCCGGTCCACCACTACTGTGAGGAAAATGGGGGCTTCGATGCCGATTTTCGGCATAAAATCTTCCACTCGAACGACATTATCCCCGGATAAAAGCCGCTGAAATCCCTGTCGAATCAACAACCCAATCTGTTCAGCAACGGACATCTTGACGGATAAAGCTAATTTGAAGGTTACCAACAAATCCGTTCCATCCGACTGTGCTGAGCGCACTTGTTTCCAGACGTTTTCTGGGGGTTCAGGGCAGACCGGTTGTTGACACCGACCACAAAGGAGTTGAGCTAACTGCGGCCAGAGCACCTTCATATGGTCACATAGTTCGGTCATCGTCCCGACTGTACTACGTGTGCTGCGGACAGAATTTTTCTGCTCGATAGCAATGGCCGGGGGAATATTTTCAATGCGGTCAACTGCCGGTTTATCCATCCGATCAAAGAACTGCCGAGCATACGGCGAAAATGTCTCGATATACCGCCGTTGCCCCTCCGCATAGAGAGTTTCAAAGGCCAAGGAACTTTTGCCCGACCCGCTGAGGCCGGTGACAACAATCAACTCGCCTAAGGGCAAATCGAGATCGAAGCCCTTCAGATTATTCTGCCGGACACCTTGAAGACGGATAAATCCTGCAGACGAAGCGGAGCTACTAGATGGCTTGGATGCCGGCATGAGAACTCAAGCTACAAGTCGATTGCTAGGAGTCAACGTAGCGAGCTATCCTCGTCTTGAAACAAGCCCTCAAAGGCTTGTTTCTTACTCGGTTTATCTCACTCGATTTGAATCAATTCGGTTTTGGTCGATCGAAGATCAGACAGGGATTTCGTCGGAGCGAAAGAACCGTTTCACTTCGATTTCAGCGTTCTCCACGGAATCCGAGGCATGGGCAATATTTAGCATATTGGATTCACCTAGGTCTCCACGCACCGTCCCTTTGGCTGCCTTGCGACTATCTGTTGGACCTAGCAAATCGCGAACGACGATCACTGCATTCTCGCCCGTTAAAATAAGCGCTAGAACCGGTTCTGACTTCATGAAATTCACGATCTCCGGGAAAAACGGTTTGTCGGTCAAATGCGAATAATGCTCAGTCAAAAGGGCATCGGTCAGTCGAATCATCTTGGCGGCCTGTAACCGGAGGCCGGCATTTTGAAAGCGTAGTACAACCTCGCCAGCGAGATTTTTCCGCATACAGTCTGGCTTACAAAGAATTAGAGTACGTTCCATCGAGTTGGAAAGAATACCCGAAAACAGCAAATCAGGTAAACCCTCCGTTTTATTGTTTTTGTTGCGACGCCATTTTAACCCTCGCCCCGCACTGCGATTGACCAGACTCATTCGACTTTCTAAGCTCCAACCAAGGAAGACGTCCCCTTCCCGCCCTCTCCATGAAGAACTCACTTGAAACTCGTCTCGGACTTTTCTTTGCCTTGGTCGTTGTCGCTGCCTTTATCCTCTTCGAATTCGTCGGGGCCCAACGCTATTTTACCAAGACTATTCCCATTCGCACACGCTTCAAAACCGCTGGCGACATTAAAGCCGGCGATCCGGTAAAACTAGCGGGCGTCGACATTGGAACTGTCCGCACTGTCCGGATAGCCGAGGGCAAGGTGGAGATTCTTATGGATATCAATTCCCTCGCCACGCCTGAGGTTCATACGGATAGCAAAGCGTCCATCAAATTTACTGGTCTGATGGGACAAAACTTCATCGCCATAGACTTCGGATCCTCCACCTCCCCAGTCATCACCGCCAACTCGGTACTGGAACCACTCGAACAACCGGATCTCGCCGCTATAATGACTAAACTCGAGACGGCAGCTGAAGGAATACAAAACATGACCAAAAGCTTCAGTGGCGAAGACTTTGGTAAACTTCTTGGACCTTTGACCGAACTAGTGAAGGACAACCAGCCTCGGATCGCCTCGATTTTCGGTAATCTTCAAAATTTAACCACCTCGCTTAACGAGGGCAGAGGGACACTTGGCCGTCTTTTAAAAGAGGACACGCTCTACTCCAATACCCTGCTTGCTGTTACGAACCTGATGAGCACTACCGAAGATCTCAAGCTAACGCTGGCCGATACACGCAAGGTCATCAACGGCCTTAACGAGGGGAAAGGAACGATGGGTCGGTTGCTCTATGATGAATCCTTGTTTCGTGAGGCCACCAATATGATGACCCACTTGCGGCAAATCAGCGAAAAGATGAATCGAGGGAATGGCACCGTTGGGCAACTCATCAATGACGATGCCTTCCTGCGTAATCTGAAATTGACCCTTCAAAAGGTGGAAAGAGCCACGGAAACTCTTGAGGACGCGGGTCCCTTACAAGTGATCGGAACCGCCGCGGGCAGCATCTTCTAAAGCAGCATCTTCTAAACAAGTCTCAGATCCTGACGACGTTGAACCACTCTCCAAAGACCACTGTCGCCAATGAATGTGTTTCAACTACGTTCGGTCGAGGGGCCAATGTGCCTCTCTCTCGGGCAGGGCTTCACGACAGTAGGTCAAACTATCGGTAACACGTTTGTTCTCAACAACGCCTCCATCTCGGGATACCATTGTGAGATCGAGGTAGCCGATAAGGAGGTGAGAATCCGCGATCTTCAGTCGACTAACGGAACATTTATTAACGAGCAACCGATTACTGAAGCGGTCCTTTACACTGGGCAAATCCTCCAACTTGGGTCCTTACAATTCCGATTAGAATGTACCGAAGTAACCATCGCAGTCCCCCCCATCTCCAAGCCTGTTAGGGAAGAAAAAGAAACTGCCCGACTAGCCAATGGCGCATTGGCTTGTTCAATTTTCCCTCAACTCCCAGCGACAGTCGCCTGCGGCCATTGCAAAAAGCCTTACCACCTGAGCGCTCTTCGAGTCATCCAATTGGCTTCAGCAAAAAGAAAAAAACCACTGTTCTTTTGCCCCGCCTGCAACGGTCAGTGCCATCCCCTGTTCAAACTCGATGAACCTAGGGAATCCTTTCTCAGTGAGTTACCAAAAAAAATCGGCTCAAGAATTCGGCGCCTGTTTCGCTGATCTCACTCCCCACTTCGTAATGCTTCCAAAATATTAATTCCTCTAAGTGTAAACAGACGTCGGATCGTATCCTCAATCAGATTGTTTGGACAACTCGCACCGGCGGTTATTCCGACCGTTATCGAACCATCGAGTCGATACCAGTCGGACGTTAGTTCCTCGATCGCATTGTGCTGATTCCAATGACGAATCGCTGTCGCTGATTTCATCATCGCCGCATTCCGAATGAAATAAGTGGGTACCACTTTCTCCCCCATTTCAGCTAAATGAGAGGTGTTAGAGGAATTATAACCACCAACAACTATCAACAAATCCATTGGATCACGAAGCATCTTCTCCAAGGCATCTTGCCGGTCTTGCGTCGCTCCACAAATCGTATCGAAAAAACGGAAATGGGCTGCCACGTTCTCGATCCCATACCGGGTCTCCATCGCTCGCCGAAATCGGCGTTGAACCTCCTCCGTTTCACCCCGCAACATAGTGGTCTGATTCGCTACACCCACGGTCAATAGGTGAGTGTCCGGATCGAATCCCGTGGAATAGGCCCCTTTGAATTTATCCAGAAAACCTACCCGATCTCCTCCGCGCAGAATGTAGTCACAAACATAATCCGTCTCCTCCAGAGTAAACACCACCAGATAATGCCCCGTCCCATACGCTGTCGCCTGAGACGTCGTGGCCTTGGTCTCTTCGTGCAGCGCTTTGCCATGAATAATACTGGTGACTGCCTCACGACTGTATTGCTGAACTCGCTTCCAGACACTCATTACGTCGCCGCAGGTCGTGTCTACGGTCTGACAACCGAAGGCTTCAATCCGTTTGCGGGTGAGCACCTCCGTCCCAAAAGCGGGAATGATCACCACATCCTCTTGATTCAAATGCAACCCCACCAATTCCTCGTCCGTTGGCTTGGGTGAAATACTCACAATACCCAACCCACGGATCTGATCGTTGACTTCCGGATTATGAATAATCTCGCCCAATAAAAAAATGCGAGTCGGCGAAGGAAAGACAGTTCGCGCCGCATAGGCTAGGTCAATCGCTCGCTCTACCCCGTAACAAAATCCAAACTCCTTGGCTAAACGAATGGTCAATCCTCCATGTGAAAATTGGCCGCCCGTAGACCTTAATCGTTCCACCAACTCAGATCGAAAATGTTTAACAACCTGGGCCGCTACCGAAGCCATCACATCGGGACGACGCAGATTTAGTTTCTTCTTCGGTTGAGGCGACCCTACCGCTGTCGCCGGCGCTTCAATAGACATGTCGCTGGAGAGGCTAACTACCCAACTGATTTCGTCGAGAATTCAGTGATAGAAGAGTCAAGAACCTCAACCCATCGGTTCCTGTTGGGAGATGCAATGGAAAGATCCCAATCCCCAGATTAACTTGGTAGAATCTAGGCCGACAACACGGTGCCTCGGAAATACCGATCGGAGAATTTCAAGGGCCAGCGCATCGTTGGAATGTCGATACGTCGGCATCATTACACGTTCGTTCGCTATGTAAAAATTAGCGTAACTCGCCGGCAATCTCTGCCCCTCACACTCCACCACCCCTGGCATCGGCAACTCCACAATACTTAACGGACGCCGGTCTTGGTCTGACATGGTTTTTAAGCGCGCTAAATTGTCCTGCAATAGATCATAGTTCTCATCGCAAGGATCGTCCTCAACTACGGTTACCACCGTTCGCGAATCAACAAATCGGGTGAGATCATCAATATGACCATCGGTATCGTCTCCCACAATTCCGTCTCCCAACCACAGTATATGTTTTACCCCAAGCGATTCTTTGAGCTGTGTCTCAATCTGGCTGCGGGTCAAATGAGGATTTCGATTCGGATTCAGCAGGCACGCCTCGGTAGTAATCAAGGTTCCAGCTCCATTCACCTCTATGGAACCACCCTCCATAATGATTCCTGGAGAAAATAAAGGTAAGGATCGCAATTTAGCCACATGCTGCGGCACGGCGTCGTCCAAATCGAAGGGTGGATATTTCCCGCCCCAGGCATTGTAACCCCAATCGATCACGGCTCTCTCTCGATTACCTTCCCGATTCCTCACCAGAAAAGTCGGACCGTGATCACGACACCAAGGCTCGTACGCTGGGAAAAAATGGAACCGAACACCTTGCAAAGGAACCTGCTGCTCCATCAATAGCCCCCGAACCCAGTCAGCCATTTTAGCATCCCAGACGTTGATATTGACCTCCTCCACTTCGACGAGTTGTCGGATAAACTCCGCGTAAACTGGGGGCACGGTCTCGTACTTGTCTGGGAAACTAATTCCCTCAGGCCTCGGCCAAGTCAACCAAGTCGACGCATGAGGTTCCCATTCCGCCGGCATTCTGTAGCCAAGCTCCGCAGGGGTAGCATTCTTTTTCATCAAGAACTCAGTAAAGGGAATCGGAAAGTGCTCAAACTGAATCCCAAAGTGACAACACCCGTGGAACTGTCACGGTTGGATCACTATGAATCCAAGCCGTCCAACCCCGTTGTCCCCCTGCTTCCACATTCTCACTTCGGTCATCTAAATAGAGCAACTCCTCGCCTCGCAACCCTGTCAATGCTTCCAATGCTTCGTAAATAGGTGGGGCAGGTTTCATCGACTGAATTTCATAAGAAAGAATCTCCCCAGTGAAGGTTCGGTAAAAGGGGAAATCCTTTCGCACCGAACGAATTGCAAGGCCGTTTGTGTTGGAAAACACAAAGGTTGGAATCCCTCTCGCCACCAAGAGTTGGTGTAATTCCACCATCTCCGCAATCGGTGTGAAGATCGCCCCAAACCATTCAGCGAAGGTCTCCATGGTTCCGGTAAATCCTGTCAGTGCCACCACCGACTCATAGAACTGTTGATCGGTCATCAACCCAGACTCGTAGCGGTGTAGCAAGGGAGACTGATTTACCACCTCCAAAAAAGCGGTGCTTTCCATTCGACTATAAGGCGCACAGCGACGGGCAAAAATGCCAAAATCGAAATCAAGCAACACTTTACCTAAATCAAAAACAACGGCTTTCGGAACAGTTTTTTTCATTGAAATTCACGTCTCCCCTCCATCGCTCGACTGAGGGTTAACTCATCGACAAAGTCCAACCCCGCGCCTGCCGGCAATCCTTGAGCTAAACGGGTGATGCGAACCCCTTTGGTCCCGAGGCGTTTAAGTAAATAATGAGCGGTTGCGTCTCCTTCCACATCGCCAGAAAGTGCCAAAACTACCTCTTGGAATCCTTCAGAAACTAATCGTTCCTCGAGTAAAGCAATGCGCAACTCATCGGGCCCAATTCCATCTAAGGGACTTAATTTTCCCCCTAGGACATGGTAGCGCCCCTGAAAGGCACCCGTTCGTTCAAAGGATAGCACATCTGTGGGGCGTTCAACCACGCAAACCACGGAACTATCTCGGCGAGATCCGGAACACAGTAGACAGGGTTGCTGTTCGGTTAATCCACCACACTGACCGCACAGAGCCACTCGCGCTCGAGCCAAAGTAAGGGCCTCAGCTAAGCCCTGAGCAACACCCGCATCCGTCTGCACAAGATACAATGCCAAGCGCAATGCCGATCGCGGTCCAATACTTGGCAACCCCTTCAACGCAGTAACCAATGCCTCCAAGGGTGGCGGTAATTTGGTCATCGCCAAAATCAGTGATGCTGAGGCTAGAACATTCCAGGGATGGCAAATCCCTGAGTCACTGAGCCCATTTCTTTACTGGAAAGTTCGCGGGCTTCACTAATCCCGTCATTGACCGCCTTCAGAATCAGTTCCTCGAGAAAAGCTAGGTCATCCTTACTCACCGCGTCTGGATTGATTTTGATAGATTTGATCGATCCATCACCGGAAAAGGTAACGCGAACCGTGCCACCGCCGGCGCTAGTTTCGATGCTTTTTTGGGCGAGGGCAACCTGAACGGACTCCATCTGTTGCTGGATCCGTTGAGCTTGCCTCATGAGTTTTCCTACGCTGCTCATATCAATTCAAAAACAACCGACAGTTTATTTCATCCTGACCTTCTTCAGAATTATCTGAAAATTCACAGTTGGGCAATTCCTGCGACGAGAGAAATCTTAATGACCTCCCTGCCCCTCGGAGGGGCCTCGAACCTCAATGATTCGCCCCTTAAAGATCTCTAAAGCCTGCTTCACCAAGGGATCGTCTTGAAACTCGTCCATACTGAGAACGATCGGAACAACGATCTTGGGTCTACTTTCCGGCAACCGAGGTTCCACAGACGCCGGTTTCTTTGCTTCCCGAACCGCTGGCGTTGCGATCAATGGAAGCGGTTCTGAAACGGCTTCTGTCTGAATAAAACGAACACCTATCGACTCTCCGGTCACTGCCGCTAGGGCCGCCTTCAAACCGACTAGATTCCGTGGCGTATCAATGTACACGTCTGAGGGATGGGATAGGGTTAAAACTCCCTTCACCAAAGAAGTCGCCGAACACTGCTCCAAAGTCGTCCGCAGAAACCGTTCGGAGACCGGAAGTTCGGCTAGCAAAGCGGTCCAAATCCCAACTAAATCCTTGAGATCCACCTTGGGCCGAATCGATAAAGCCTCAGGTACAACAACCGGACTCGGATACGCCAGAATTTCTTCGGGCGCGGCCCCCGCGGGAACTGTAGGCGCTGAAACCGGACTCGATGCGATAGGAAGCAAGGGAACAACCAAGGGGCGCGACGCCCCAGCGACGGACAGCGGTACTTCAACTGCCGGAGACGGGCCCGACTGATCCCGCAAAAGCCGCAACTGCTTCAAAACTACGTCCAGAGACATTTCTGTGCGAGCCTGAACAGATTTCAAAAGGGTCACTTCTAAAAATATCCGTTTCGAAGCCACCTCCCGAATTCGTCCTTCGGCTCCACTCAAAACCTGCATAATTCGGGTCAAAGCATCGGTATCGACCTTAGAGGACTGTTCTCGAAGAGCCGACAATTCAGCTTCGCTTACCTCGATCAAGGTGGTGTCCCCACGACCCACCAGAAACAACAAGAGGTTACGAAAATGATTCAATAAATCTGACAACAAACGTCCGAGATCTTTGCCCGATTTAGCCAATAAATCGAGTTGCTCAAGCACACCGCGATTGTCGCCGGAAAGTATCGCGCCAGCTAAATCCAGAAGCTGCGCGCGTGCAGCAAGACCAAACATAGAAAGTACATCGGTCTCCACAATCCGATTGCCACAGAAACTGATCAATTGATCCAAGGTGGACTCGGCATCTCGCATCCCTCCATCTGCTCCCCGAGCGATGGCGTGTAGGGCTGCTTCGTCCGCAATCACCCCTTCCTGTTGAGCTATCCAAGCAAGATGCTTTACAATCAATGCTGAGGGAATCCGCCGTAAATCGAAGCGCTGACACCGACTCAAAATCGTTGGTAGAACTTTCTCTGGATCGGTCGTCGCAAAAATAAATTTCACGTGAGCCGGGGGCTCTTCCAATGTCTTGAGCAACGCATTAAAGGCGGCAGTCGACAGCATATGAACCTCGTCAATGATGTAGACTTTGAAACGACCTGTCGCCGGAGCAAATCGAGCAGTATCCCGCAGATCACGCACCTGCTCTACACCATTATTGGACGCTCCATCAATCTCAAGGACGTCCAATGATCGACCGTCAGTAATCTCCTTTACTCTCGGATCCGTCTCGTCAAATTCCGCCTTCGGTCCATCGGTGCAATTTAAGGCTTTGGCAAAAATACGCGCCAAAGTGGTCTTGCCGGTGCCACGCGGACCACAAAAAAGATAGCCATGCGCAATTCGCCCCGCCCGAATTGCATTGGCTAGGGTCAGGGTGACGTGTTCTTGCCCTACAACATCCTCGAACCGCTGCGGACGATATTTACGCGCAATGACCTGATAGCTCACTGGATCCTCTCGTTTAACGGTGAAAATTTACTTTTAAGATGTCTCAACCCGCCTCCTTTAACCCGCATAACGTCGCAGATACTTAATAGCGATATCAAGGTCATCAGGCCAAGGAGCGGTAATATCTAACGGACCCGTACCGTCTGGATGTGCCATCACCAAACGCCATGCGTGCAAAGCGAGAGACGGAGTCAAAGGACGTTCCACCGCCCCAGGTTTTAATCGGTAAGCACGTTTAAATGAGGACAGGTACAAACGCTTTCCTTCGCCGTAATCATCATCGCCAAAAAGCGGATATCCTGTCGATTTAAGATGAACTCGAACCTGATGGTTCCGACTGGTTACCGAACGGCATTCCACCAAGGTAACACCACGAAAGCGTTTCAAAACCTTAAACCGAGTGAGCGCCGGCTTCCCCTCACGAGACCATCTCATCAATTGAGGTTCACGAATATCCGGTGCTAAACGCAGATCGACCTCAAATGTATCCTCCTCAGGAACACCCTGTATTAAGCCCACCGATACTTTCTCTGGGTTCGGTGTCCCAAACTGGTTCGCTAAATTGATAAGCGCCGCTTTATCCCGTGCCAATACGATCACCCCAGAAGTCTCGTAATCCAATCGATGCGCGTTGGCTAGGTAGGTCAAACCACGCTGTACCGCCCAAGGAGCCGCGCGCTCAATCTCCTTGTGCAAAAGCCCCATGAGGTTTGGTTTCTCCAAATCATATCGATTCGGAGATGTCAATAATCCCGCGGGTTTGGAGACTGCCAAAAGACGAGAATCCTCGTGCAGAATGGGCAGTTCCCACTTTTCACCTGTCGCCGGCCAATTGAGACGAATGACCGCTTCAACCGACTTCATTGCCGAGAATCCATCGGCATTCCTGGGGTCATTTCTTTCTCGGCCAACCCAGCATTTTTAAACTCAGCTGCAAACCATCCTTGGAAGGCTGACATCTTTTTTTGTTGCCGCTGATCCTCCAAAGCTGCCGTCATTCCTGCCTTCACTTCGACATCGGTCACAGGGCGTTTGTCTGCCAAGAAAACCACCATTCCTCCATCCTGCGTCTCGGTGTAAGTGCCTACTTCGTTGGTCTTCGCCGACATCACTGCGTTCCGCACCGAATAAAGATTGAGTCGACTATCCAAGCCTGGCAATGACTGCATCGCCATCGAAAAAGGGGGGATTACTGACAAAATTACTTTCTGAGTGGCTGCAAATTGAGCAAAGGAAGTTCCCGCCTTCAGAGCTGAAGTTGCACCTGCAGCAAACTTCTGCCCGTTCTCACGAGCAACAGTCCGAGCGCGGTCCATCTTGAAATCCCGCGTCACCCGATCCTTAACCGAGTCAAAGGCAGGCGTCTCCGCTGGTAACTTGGTTTGCAGCATCGGGATAATTATAAATCCGTTACCATCCAGCGGTTCTGTGTACGGAGTTTCCGCATCCAAGGAAGCCACCCGCTGCGAAAGTTGAGTGACGCCCTCCAAACCGATAATACGTTCACCCGCTCGAAAAGGTAAAGTGCTGCGAATCGCAACCCCCGATTTAGCCGCAGTTTTGGCAAAATCCGAAGGCGTTACAGTCGCCTGTTGTCCGAGATCTTCATTAAACTTATTTGCCAACCGACGAGCAAACTCTAAGGCCCCCTGCTCCACCGCCTCCTCACGGGTCTTTGAAAATGCCGCTGCTTTACTCAAGACAATCTCTTTATCGTCACGGAAATTCTCCGCACCCCGTTGGGTGTAGAACTGCTCAAATCGATTACTAAAACTACCATCCGCCGCCAGTTGAGCTCTCGATTCCGCTAGATGATTACTGGCATCAAATCGAACATAGACCAACACCAGACGTTCTGGAATACGGTAAGAGACAATTCGATTACTATAGAATTGGGTCAACTCTGCTGGTTTCGCTGTCACTGAACTCATCAGGTTTGAACTGCTGAAAAGTGCGACTGAAGCAATGTACTGCTCATTCTGTGTGCGAAACTCAACCTCGGCCTCACGTGGAGTCACCAACTTACCCGCAGATCCCATCAACTCGACCAAGTGCTGTATCGCAATCTGCTGCCGACTATAATTCAAAAAAGACGCCTCATCGATTCGTGCCTTTTCTTGAAGATTTTTCATCAGGGAATCGTAGTTGAAAACTCCAGTGGCCGGATCCTTGAAGGTCTCGCGGATATAGACCCCCACCGCTACATCACTCACTTGAATGCCTAATTCATTGATCTTCGCCTGGAGCAGCAATTGTTGACGAATCTGTCCGTCCTTATCTGCTCCGAAACGACCACGACCGCCCTGCATCAACTCAGAAACCTCCACGAAAGTGAGTGCGCGCAAATAATGGTCACGGGTCACCGGTTTGCCATAGAGGTTTCCATAGTTGTCCTCCCCACCACGGGAAGTTCCTTTTTGGCGGGCGTCAGACCAGATGACGAAACTGGAAATGACCAAGACCACAACAATAACCCACAGCCAACTTGAATGTTTACGAATAGTGCCGATCATAAAAAGTATCTGATAATTGCGGAAGCCGAAGCTTGCCTGTCAAAGTGCAAGAGGGTCAAACCGTAAAATCTACCCAAATCCTCGCCTAAGCGGAATGGCGAAAAATTTCGGGAGAGCGGGTACCGGAAGGTTTTCAAAAATTGCACTCCCTCCGTTTTCCTCGGTTAAGCGCTACAAAATAGTTATAAGTGACTCTTGTGTATAAGGTTTCACATGACCCTATCCTATAGTGCCATCGTTTCCCGTCAG
>SIAZ01000067.1 GCA_009695405.1 Pedosphaera sp.
CAGCGCCTCCATCCCCACCTTCGCTTTGAACGCTGAACTGTGTCTTTTCCGTTTGGTTTTGGTTTTCATTGGTCTGATCATTTTGTCGTTGATCAAACCCGCAAAACCATAACTTAACCGCTGGTCCAGTTTTCGGGGTCCACCTCAGACTGCTGAGCCGTGCAGTCCCGGCGGTTTTGATTGGTGAGCCAGATTACTTCGGCGGCATTGAAAGATGTCGGCGCAAGAAGGCGAAAGTGCCCACACCGTTAATGGTGTGGGGGCCGTTAAAAAACTCAATCTCGGTTCGATCGGCAATACCTAGTTTCACAAACAGTCGGCGTGTTTTTGCATATTCGTATGCCACCCACTCATCGGGGGCGACACCATCGTCGTGACCTCGTTCCACCATGAAAGGGCGTGGGCAAATCAACCAAGACAACTCAGCGTAGTTGAAGGTGTTACCGAGATTCCATTCGGGCATATCGTACTCGTTATTAAATAAGTAGCTGTAGGGAGAGGTCGTGGAGGTGCATTTCCAGATCCACTCGTTGTAGTCTGCTGAACAAATACTGAGACAATAACGATCCACCCACACTGGGATGCGCATAGCCGATTTTCCACCATAACTGAGTCCATAAAAGGCAATCCGTTGAGGGTCCACATACGGTTGGTCTGCGAGCCAGTCGGTGATGACTTCATGTTGACGAATGATGAAGGACCAAAGGGTAAGTCCCAAGGGCTGGGCCTTGCGAAGGACCTGTCGGAAACGGGTATTGCCGATATAAGCATTTTGAGGCGCGAAGGTCACATAACCTTGCTCGGCTAATCGGTACCCATAGGTATGGTAAGCCCAATGATCGATTTTAGGATCTGAGAGGTCGGTTGGTCGGCCTTCTAATCCGTGCTGACATACCACCACCGGTCGGCGTTCGCCTTTCTTCATGCCAGCGGGTATGACCAAAATACCGTAGGCTGGAAGCCCCTCGTGAACGCTCAAAGCTACCTCGTATCCTCGAATACCATTGGTTTCGTAGAGCAAACGTGTCTGAGGCGCAGACGGCACTGAGGCCGGTGGAATCACTCCGACCGTTTCTTTTTTAAAATAATCACGCAGCGCTCCTGTTGAATTAGTAAAAGCGGCGAGATTCGTTTTTTTTGCGTCCTTCCAAAACGCCTGTCGAGCATCGGAACTTCGTACCATGAGAGCCTGAGTATCATCCAAAAGTTGACGGTATTGTCGTAATTGCCGAGCCGCCCCGTCAGGCAGTGGGCCGGTCAAAGTGGAGGGTTTGTCGGTAGCCTGTTCAGGGGAAAGTTGTAAGGCACCAGCTAATCCGCGAAAGGCACCATCACCCAACGCAAGGGTAGGGGATGCTTCGTGTGCGCGGATTCGGTCCTTCCAAACGGAGGGAATCATCGCGCGCGCTCGGTCTAGTTCTGCAGTCACGGAGGTTGCTGTTGGGCGACTCAGCTTTCCAGGGGCCCCCGAATTGGCATCGGTCCAAATCCCTGATGGATGAGCGCCATCTTCTATGAGCAATGTCCGTGGCAGTAGAAGCGAAGCGATCTCAGCATCGCCGAAATCCCGCACATACGACCAGACATTGCGATCGAGCGGTTCGAGCCACTGGGCTTCGCGCGGTTGAAAGTAACCGGACACCAATGCCACAGAAAAGCGATCGTCGAGAGCCGCCGCATGCAAAGCGACACGGCCACCTTCCCCTGTACCGGCTATGGCGAGAGGACGGTTGCTTTGGTCGGGGGCCCGATGGGCCACCAGCCAATCGGCTGCCGCGAGTGCTTTCTGAATATCGTAACCTCCGGGAGTGCGGCCCATTTCATAGGAGGCGCGCCATAGCGTCTCCCGCTGGCTATGATTCATAGGGCGATAGCCCGGATTACCCCCATTGATTGTTCCCCGATTTAATAAGACTGGAATGATCACCCGACAGCCTGCATTCGCCAAGCGTGCCCCAAAAGCTTGGACAGATTCACCCCCAGTTTGTAGGCCGGCAAGGGCCTCGGGCGATCCCTCGCAATCGGGGATGAGGACAACATCCGCCTTCGGACTCCCTTCAGGATCTAGCAGGAGCCCTTCTCCTTCGACACTTCGAAAAACAGTCCAACGAACAGCGAAGGCTCGGTGCTTAGCACCACGAGCTAATTCAGCTCCGTTGGCGCTGCTTCCGATGACGGCAGAGTGCCTCAGTTCAACTGGGTCACGGCCGTCGACTATCCCGAGGATTTCCTTTAATCGCCGCCGCTGTGGATCGCGTGCTTTGCTGAAGGCGTCTAGGGTCGATACATCTCGAGGCCATCGGGCGGTTCGGTCGAGAACCACCGTGGACAAAACTCGGTCAAGGGACGCGTCGATAGATCCAACGATGCGAGCAGCGGGGTCACCTTCCCAAGTCAGTGGAGTGGTGCCAGGTAACACATCAGCAATGGAGGCAACTGAGGCGAAGCAGAGAAGGGCTAGTAAGGGACCAGAGAAGAGAAAGATCATGGTTAGAATTTACGAAATTGAAAGCGTTAATTAAGCAAATAAATAAGAGGAGAGATTAGCGATCTATTTTTAATTCAGGGTCCCAATACTTTACATTCACCAGACTCTGGTTAGAAGGCGGGTTGATGTCGCGATCAAGCCGAGCTTCGGAGTGGCCATCGGCAAAAACCACCACGCCGCGTCCACTCGCGGAGTTGCGTCCCCGCGATTTGCTATCGCCATGGCGTGTGGCCACTCCTTCAAAAGCTGCATTTGAACCATCCATCACCGCAGCGGGCCACCAAAGGCTCATGCTGTAATAACCCTCGCTATCGCCGATCATCATGTTTTGGGTGGGACTGCGGATCCCGTTTCGTTTGATGCGACCTGGGTTAATATAACCGCCGGGGCCGGAAGCAACGCCTCGAGCGTATGGAGGGTCAGAGAAAAGAAAAAAAGTATTGCACCCGTAACCGACTCGATCGCCAGCATTCACTGCTGGTAACCAACTCCACTTGAATCCTGGAAAATATTGACTGCGAGTTCCTTGAAGGACAGGGCAATGAAATAGATTTGAATTCCCCTGTGAGTACGGCCCCAGATAGTTTCCCCACCAATCATCTTTGGCCGGTAAGGTGGTGGGCATCATCAATCTGTGTCCTGGAAAATAATCGTTATTGTCGTCGGTATAAAACTGAAGAAATAAACCAATCTGCTTCAGGTTACTGAGGCATTTTGTCTGTTGCGCCTTCCCTTTCGCCTTTCCAAGCGAAGGTAAAAGCATGCTGGCAAGAATCGCGATAATGGCGATGACGACGAGAAGTTCAATCAGTGTGAAGGCCGATTCTTTAGGGTAAATTGTTTTACAGAATTGATTCTTAATATTCTGTTGACTTTTCATGAAAATAATTGGTCTCGCGCAGTCAGCTTTACGCTTTTTAGTGAGAAGTTGAGGATGATTAAAGTGCCTAATTCTGACCAAGGAACAAGGATGCAATTTATATAAGTTCGGACCGTCGACTAATAGAGGAGCAACGGCGCAAATTTTTGTTCAATCCGTCGACGGTTATGCATTTAGATCAATTAAGAATTGTTGCGCCTCGGCAACTTCTTCTGTTGGCAGTAGGACTTGAAAAGAAATGTCGTTGCCCCACATGGAGAAATGCCCGCCGGTGGCTAAATCAAGGGGATGAAATCCCGCCGAGCGAAGCATCACGATCAGAATATCTGCTTCCACGGCCGTCTGAGTGGACTTGATACAAGTGAACATTGAATTTCTCATTTGATCTTTTTCAAGCTAGGCCGAATCAGAAGCAAGATTGCGATCAATTTCTTGTATCAAAAAGGCGGGTCTAACGGCGGAGATGACGGACGATTTTCGATGGAAAATAAGGCAGGGCGCAGAGAATTTCTTTAAGCATTCGTGGGGACATCAGGGAAGGAACCGTCGCTGCAACATAAGCCCGCGGATGAACTAAATCTTCCGGCCAAGGACGATCGGCAGCGACCGCGGTTGGATACGCGTGTATTCGAGTTTCGCGGACGAAGACCAACAGATTTTGTACATACCACCAAGCCACTTTGCCATTGTTCCAGATCTGATGACGCAAGCAATCGATCGGTCGGAATCCGTTCCGACGAAATGCAGCCACCCAGTAGCTTTGAAACTGTTCGTTTACATGGTGTGTGCCGCCTTGTCCCGGAATAGCGGCACTAAAGACGACCGCATCACCAAGCCTGCAGAGGTCAGCCACAAACGATTCAGCGCGGGATTCATCCAGATGTTCTGCCACCTCCAAACAATGAACGAGATCAAAGCGGCGGTCGATCTGGAGAGGTTCCATCAGATTCCGACGTGTGAACGTCTCTGGTCGGATCAATAATTGTTCCGAGCGCACGATATCCCCATCTATACCGAGAATTTCGCAACCTAGGTCTTGATACGTCCGGGCCCAAGTCCCAGAACCGCAACCGACATCAACCACGGTTTTTGCAGGGAAAAGTTGCAGGATTAAGGGGACAACTTCCTTTGCGGAAATTGTCGAATCCTCCTTCAGATCCTCGTAGTAGGCTTTGGAATAGGCACTCATCTGGGGACACGATACGAGTGTATCGGTTATGGAAAAAGGAAACTCTCTAAACAAATTCCTTGCGAAGTTTCTCCCAATTCTCAACCTTCCGCACCTTCGAATGGAAGTGCGCGGTTAGCTCAGTGGTAGAGCATTACCTTGACACGGTAGGGGTCACAGGTTCGAACCCTGTATCGCGCACCATTTCTTTTGTTAAAACCCTGGACCTAAGCTTGCGGACGGATCCGTTGGGCTGTCTGGTGGTTCGGGGTAGGTTATTTCTTGAGGTCAGGCTTATCTGACATAAAGTATGTCTCCCGCCTTTCTTTCTTACGGCGATTTTCGATTTGGATTTCAAACTGACTTCTTTTCTTCGCTCTTTTAATCTCCACCGATGCCAGAGCCTTTCCTGAAATTTGTGCACCGATGGTTGGTGACCACCATTGCGGTTATGGCGGCAGATTTCCTGATCGGGGGGATTTCTCATTCGACGATCCAATCACTGTTTATCGCCTCGGCTTTGTTGGGCTTTCTTAATGCGTTTGTTCGTCCTCTCCTTCTTTTTGTCTCTCTGCCGCTTGTCATTGTTACCTTGGGGCTTTTTGCTCTGGTCATAAACGCCCTTCTTCTTCTTCTCGTCGGGTCTTTGCTTCAACCTGATTTTAGGGTCGATGGTTTTAAGTCCGCGTTTTTGGGCGCTCTAGTGATAAGCATTGTCTCGATTCTTGTTCGTCCGTTTTTTCCTTCAAGTGCCTCGCCGCTAGGACAACGACCTTCGCAGAAACAGGCTAAGGCTTCAAAATCGGATGACTTTAAAGGGCCGACCATCGATATTTAAATTAAGATGGCGCGATCCAAACCATCCAAGCGGCCAATCCGCCTGCAAGGTGAGAGGTTTCCTTGGGGTGCGCTTGGACTTTCCTTGGTCATTGTGGCGGTCGGCGTTGGGTGGTGGTTGCAGCGCGATAACTCAAATTCGCCACCGATAACCCCTTTCCAAAAGACAGAGGTTTCGATTTTATTACCTGACCCTCTCGTGTTGTCAGATCCTCCAGCGTTGTCATTGATACCACCGCCTAAAACTTCTCCATCGAACCCGACTCCATCCCTGCCGATTGCCACGCTGCCGATCCTCGTTTCGAATCTACCGCCAAAGTTGGTTCCAACAGCTCGTGTCGAAATGAAGTTCAGCGCGCGGTCGGTGACGAATTTAGTAGAAGCTCAGATCGCCCTAGCGCGCTTGGGCATTTCGGCGGGATCGATTGACGGTGTTGCTGGGCCTCAGTCTGCGGCGGCATTTCGAGCGTTTCAAATGCGACAGGGCTTGGAACTAACAGGGCGGCTAGACAGAGCCACACGAAGCGCGCTGATACTGTCCTCGCTTCCATTCACCCGCTTCGAGGTAACTCAGGTCCTCCTCGAGGGGTTGGCACCACTTCCGAAGACTTGGCTGGGAAAATCGAAAGCGACCCATCTCGGATTCGAAACCTTACTTGAGTTGATAGCAGAACGTTTTCAGAGTCATCCTAGTTTAATTCGAGGATTAAATCCAGGCATCGACTGGGAACATCCCATCGCTGGGCTAAATCTGTTAGTGCCAGATGTGACAATACTGGGTGCGCGTCGTCCATCCTTGGTGCGCATTAGTCTTTCTGGGCATCATTTGCGGGCGTTTAGTTCGCGGGGCGATCTCTTGGTACACTTCCCTTGCAGCATCGCTCGTCGAGTGGAGAATCGGCCCATTGGAGATTTACAGGTGGTTGTTGTCGTGTCCGACCCAGACTACACCTTCGATCCCGAGATGTTTCCTGAATCGGTAGCAGCACGCTCGATCGACCGAAAATTACGCGTGGCGCCGGGCCCTAATAACCCAGTGGGATCGGCTTGGATCGGGTTGGATCGAGCCGGTTACGGAATCCACGGAACACCAAAACCGGAAGATGTGGGGCGTACCGAAAGTCATGGCTGTTTCCGGTTGGCCAATTGGAATGCGGATTTGCTTCGGCGAATGGCTTGGAAAGGGCTATCGGTTCGGGTGGAACCCTGAGGGCACTTCAAGAAGGTGGGTTGCAAGAATAGTTAAGCTCCTATACCGATTTATAATAGGAGCTCATCTTGGGCACCTCTCGTTCTAACGGTTGTTGCCATGACCGCTTATCGTCTGACCCAGAAACTGATTTCGGCGATGGTTCATCCCTATGCTTTCCTCACCGTGACATAGACCGTCGCTTTGGCTGCTTCAGTGGGGATGTTGATTTTCCTATCGATGTCTCGAGGGGTATTGGGCGAATTTCGAGGAGTCACTTAGATTAGTGCAGCGCTTGGGATGGTTCTTTTGGCCTTGGAAGCAGGCAGTCTCTTAGCCTATCGGAAGACTGGAATCTGAGTGCCTTTGGATTGGTCTTCAATGCGCTGAGGGCCCTTATCTTGTTGCCTGTGAGCATTGGTTTTTCCGCGAACGGATGTCCTTAGTGAGTTGGACTGGGGGTCGCCTATGTATCGCCGGCTTAACCCTTTTCGCTCGTCGTTAAAAAGTATTTTCTCGCCCAGTAGTCCCTTACTGAGGCGGTGTGGAGAGTGGGGTGTGAGTTCAGAACGGTGATTGGATGATTCCAGCAATTGTTCACTCTCGTTGGAAACGACACTTCCACGATGCAGAGTCACCCGTTACTCTTCTTCCGAGTGACTCATAAGGGAAAAGCTAGCATCGCATTCCGACGCATCCTGTTTATCGCAGTGATAGGGTCGGGTATTTTTGGATTCCTTCTGGCTGGAGTCGCTTTCCTAGTCGGTCGAAGTGTAAATTCCTATGGATATGCTGGACTGGGTTTTCTGGTACTAATTTTTGCCTTATTTGCTAGGCACTTCTTTCGCGATCCAGACGCGATTGTGCCCGCTGGCCGAGGTTTGATTGTCGCGCCTGGCCATGGTAGAGTCGATGTTATCGACGAGACTGAAGAACTGCATTTTATGGGAGGGCGATGTCGTCGGGTCTCGATTTTTCTATCAGTTTTTGATGTTCATATTCAGCAAGCACCCGTGTCAGGTCGTGTGGCGTTGGTTCGACATACCGCGGGTCAGTTTCTTAATGCGTTGAATTTAGAATCCGCCGCATTGAACGAGAATGTGGTCATGGGATTTGAACCAACCGAACCGGCGTGCGGTCGAGTGGCCATCAAGCTGATTACGGGCCTGATTGCTCGCCGTATTGTTCCTTGGGCCGCTGTAGGCGATGTGGTGTCGAAAGGTGACCGAGTTTCACTCATTCAATTTGGATCGCGGGTTGACATCTATCTTCCCGCGAATGCAGAAGTGGCAGTGAAGTTGGGTGATCGAGTGGTGGGTGGCGAAACCGTAGTGGCTCGTTTGAAGTGATGAATCCCGCAGAAAAAAGACCGCTTGAATCGACCGAAGAACCGATGCGTTTGAAGATTTATCTTCTGCCGAATCTATTTACCGGTGGCAATCTTTTCTGTGGATTTTTGGCCCTCACCAAGATTGTCGAAGCGGATCTCAGCACGGGCTATCACGACATTAAGATCGCCCTCCTTTACATTCTTGTCGCCTGTATTTTGGATCTGTTGGACGGTCGGGTTGCGCGGATGGGGGGATTTGAAAGTCCGTTTGGGCGCGAGTTTGATTCGCTAGCCGATATTGTCAGTTTTGGAGTGGCACCTGCCTTTTTGGTTCATCGCATTGTTCTCAGAGATATTTTCGTTAATCATAAGGAGATTGGTTGGTTTATCGCGGCGATATTTGTGATTTGTGGCGCGTTCAGATTAGCTCGATTTAATTGCCTCGCAGCGCAGGCCAATGGGGGTGGTGGAAAATATTTTACCGGTTTTCCGATCCCTATGGCAGCGGGGATGATTGCTTCACTGACACTTTTTCTCATCTGGTGGGACGACAAAGATTTTCCGGTCGGCTATTGGCGTTTTACCTTGCCCGTCGTGCTGATTCTCCTCTCAGCGATGATGGTGAGCGAAGTCCATTATCCTACCTTTAAGAAGGTGGATTGGAGGACACAAAAGCCGTTCGTTAAAACCTTGGTTATCTTAATGATTGCAGCACTGGCCTTGTTACTTTGGCAGAAGCTTCTTCCCATTGTCGCTCCCATCATCTTTTCAGCCTATCTCGTTTACGGTTTTATTCGCCCCTATATTTCCCGCAAAATGCAGCGTGAAATCGAGCAGGACGAAGAAGACGACGGAGTTGCCTCCTGAACACCGTTTCCCCTTCTATCTTATGATGGAAACTTGGCCTCATTTGACCGCTGTACTCGTTGGAGCGTTCGCCGGATTTGTAACGAGTATCCCTGGTGGACCGATCAACGCCACACTTCTGAGCGAGACAGCGACCAAGGGACTGCGCTGGTCCCTCTTTGTCAGCCTCGGGGCGGTGACGATGGAAGCCGTCTATTGCGCCTTCGCTTTCGCTAGTTTTGCCCAACTTTTTGACTCAAGGTTGGTTCGAGCCACCATAGAATTGGTCAGCTTCATTTTGATGCTTTGGCTCGGAATCCGGTTCCTTCGAGGAACCCCTATCCCCGGCGAAGTACGCGGGGTAAAATTGGTGGAAGCTCGGTTTCATCCACATACCGGATTCTGGACAGGCTTTCTTCGGGTGTTGGGTAATCCGGCCCTTCTTCTTCTTTGGTTGACGGTGACCGCGACCCTCACCGCTCGTGATTGGCTTCAGGATGACTGGGGCTGCAAAGGGCTTTTTGTCGTTGGAGTCGCCAGCGGCGCACTGAGTTGGTTTGTCACGGTGGCTTGGGGAGTCACTCGTGGACGCGGACGTGTTTCCCCAGCAAACATGAAACGATTTTCCCAAGGGAGCGGGGCCCTTCTCCTCGTGGTCGCTCTAGCGGTGGGAGTTCGGCTTATCCGCCTTCTCGCGGAACGTCCCCACTGAAGGAGTTGGCGATGGATCGAGTGGGCACGAGACTGCACACCTCGTCTTAGTGTCATCTCCACGGGACTGCGCTGTTTGAGGAGTGAGTTTTTCACGTATTCCGTGCTAGGATCCGAAACTTCACTTGCCCGAGACAGGCTACGAGGCCAAAGTTTCAAAAATGGATTCGCAACTGAACCAGTATTTACCGGTGTTGATGCTGCTGATGGTAACCAGCGGTTTTGCAGTGAGCACACTGATTATCTCAGTCGCCGCTGGCAAATTGGGGCGTCGCACTAAAACGAAGGATATTCCCTACGAATGCGGTATGCTTCCCGAAGGCGAAGGCAATTCTAGGATGTGCGTGAAGTTCTATCTGGTTGCGCTGCTTTTTGTGCTCTTTGATATCGAAGTCGTCTTCATGTATCCGTGGGCTGTCACCTACAAAAAGTTATTGGAAACGGATGTCACTCTCGCTCTTGGCGGCATGCTTTCCTTTATGTTTATCCTAGTGGTCGGATACGTTTACGCCCTTAAAAAACGGGCTTTCGATTGGAAATCTTAAGCTGCGAACCATCGAATCAGAGTGGTATCGGGGTTGAGCCCGACCTTCTGAAGGGTAATACCTGTGTCTCTAAGTTGATCGGTCAGATCGAACGGTTCGGTTTAAGGGCCTGCGATTGCTCCGAGCTTGTTTGGTGGTTGGGGCCACTTCAGTCGTGGGACCCTCGCCCTTGATCTCAGTGGGAATTAAATTACTTTGGCCGTTTCGAGGGCGATGATTAATCGATCGATGAACGGATGCTGAGCAATTTTCAGTCGTTGCTTGGCACTTTCCTCATCGAAGAAGCCTGCTCGGTCAATTTCTGGCCAAGAACGCCAAGAGCCAGACCCTAGGGGCCACTCGATCTCCACATGATTGCTCTGGATACCCTCTTCTTCTTGCCACGAGCCTTGAAACGCCCAAGCGTACACAGTTTTACCGCCCCTTTGCTTAATAGAACCTAGATCAATGTAAGGACCCGAGGCAATGAGTCCGACCTCTTCCTTGAATTCTCGAACAGCAGCAACCAGAGGTTCTTCACCACTCTCGATTTCCCCTTTTGGAATCGTCCAAATCCCGTGATCGCGAGTCGGAAACCAAGGGCCGCCTGGATGCGCGATAAAAACCTCCAGCAGACCCTCACGAAGACGGTACATTAAGAGGCCGGCGCTTATTCGCGAACGGCGCAGTGCGGTTGGTATTGAATGACGGATCGAAGTCACTTTTAGGACGGGAGTCGTCGCCTCAAAGATAGGGTTTTTCCTGCCGCAGAACTACTTATACGACACAGAGGATCACTACTGCAACATCCGCGTGATTTCTGGTCGTCGATAGTGCAAATCCTGACGGCCCCTCGGACATGCCAAAAGTCTAAAATAAAGGGATCTATCCTCTCTAGTCGACGAGGTACCGAATTAAGATTTTCGGCGGGGAGAATTTACGATGCCGGCTGATCTCTGATTTCTACCCATTGAAATCATTCGTTTAGTGGGTGGTCCCCTGTGTCAGCATCTCTGGGGAAACAAAAAAGCGAGTCAGGCAAAGCGAGTTAACTTGGAGCGGGCGTTGGTTGGGTGCGTTGTTCAGTAAAGTCGACTGCATTCGAGGCGATAATTCCCCAGTCCAATTCTCGCGATACACGGCGACTGGCTGCAAGACCAGAGGCGCGGCGTTGGTCTGGAGATTGGTTCAATACTTGGAGCACCTTCCGAGCAAAGGTGCTCGCATCCCACCCCGAAAAGAGGAGCGCGGGTTCAGATCTAAAATATCCCTGCAAATTCTCGAGGGGTGTACTCACACAATTTAAGCCGCATCCAAGATATTCGACTGCTTTAGCCACAAAGGCGCAGTGACCCCCCTCAGAGGCTTCGTAGGGCACGATCCCAACGGTAGCTCCACGTAGTTGATCTGCCACCGTTGCATAGGGCACAAAGCCGGTGGTTTCTAGCTCTAAACCAGGAGCTTTATGTCGCAAGTCTCGGGTAAACTCGGCTAATGCGGGCGTCACACGGCCCACAAAGCGGAAGACCACCTTTGGGCGAGTCGCGTGAATTGCCAGAACCGCACCGCGCGCAATGGGTCCAAGATGATGCCGATCAAAGGAGCCATGCATCACCACCACGGGACGCTGCGGACTGGGTATCTCTGTGCCGGGAACGAATAGGTTCGCATCGTATCCATAGTGGATCGCTCGAATCCGCTCCGACGGATACCCAGTGCGACTAAAACGCTCGGCTAACGGGGTCGAAACGGTCATTACACCCTCGGCATCAAAACGGCGAGGCATGGATAACTCGAACCGATTCAAAAGCGGAACAAATCCTGTCCGAGTAAACACCGCAGGCCACGTCTCCATAAACCCAGTTAAATAATCTAAAAAGTTCATTACCAACGGAACTTTCCAACGTCGCCGGAGGTTGCCACCAGCAACCCCAGCGATGGTGTGCTGAGCAAGGATAGCCTCGAAATGAAACTTCCCTTTTGTGGACTGATTTAAACCGGCAAGCACTTGGTCGGCGTGACGCGTCAAGGCTAGGGGGTATAGCAAGTACTTCAGATTTCGCAGTCGAGTATAACGCCCCATTGTCCAACGGGTAAATGGATGAATGGAGATCCCAAACTGGAGCGCGATCGATTTTGAGTCAGGAAATTCAGGACAGAAAAGATGGACTTGGTGGCCTCGCCGCACCAGTTCACGCATCAAATAAGGAGCCTCTGCGGACCCTCCTCCGCTCGGGGGAAAGAAGGGTTCGTGGGTGAGGAAAGCGAGGCGCATCGGGGCAGGGTCTTATGAAAGGGTAAGATGAAAGCAACATCAAGTTCCCTGAGGGTTTCTTCAGGGTTGCTCGCGAAGGAAACGGTCAAGAATGGAGGTCGCTCGTTCCAATTGCTTGACTGCCACCCATTCTCGATCGGTGTGAGCTTGGGCGATGTCGCCTGGACCGAAGACGACGGAGGGTGTGCCGGCCGCCGCGATCGGTGAGGCGTCGGTAAAATAGTGGACCCCCAGTGTCGTCTTTCGACCTGCGATTCGACTTAATTGAGCCACGAGCGGATGGGATGGATCCGTCTCCAACGGTTCACAGGAGGCAGTTCGTAGCGTATCAAAGGTGGCATGCAGATTCTGCTTCTTAAGGAAGGTTTGAATTTCACGACGCACAGTCGCCTCAGTCTCCCTAGGCAAAGTGCGGCGATCAATACCAATCACACAGTCGGCTGGCACGATGTTGGGTTGTCGTCCGCCGGAAATAAGGCCGACATTAACGGTAGGGACTCCGAGGAGCGGGTGCGGTTTTCTCTGGGCCAATAAGTCTGCGTAGTCTTGTTCAAGTGCGAGAACAATCCGAGCCATCTCCGTCACCGCATTTCGCCCTCGGTGAGGCGTAGCACCATGAGCCGCCTTTCCGAGGGTCCGGAGTTGCAGCCAGACATCACCCTTGTGAGCCGTCACGACGTTCAATCCGGTTGGTTCACCCACAATAGCCAAATCGGCGCGGCCACCCGTTTGGGCAAAGTGACGTGATCCCAACTGCATGTTTTCCTCGTCAGCAAGCCCAATGAAGACGATCTCCGTATTTTGGGGCCGAGGCCCTGATTTTGAGACAGCGAGCAGTGCTTGAAAATAAGCCGCCACCGATCCCTTTGTGTCACAGGCTCCACGACCGTAAATACGCCCCCCTGAGATCACTGGTTTTAATTGTTTTGCGTAGTTTGGATTCCCAACTGTATCTAGGTGTGGCGCGAGAAACACACGCCGCCGAGCACGGCCGGAGGGGGAGAGCCGAACAATAAGGTTAGATCGATCAGCAGTGATCGCTTGGCGCTCAACTTCAAGACCGGCACGCCGTGCGCAATCGGATAGAAATTCGGCAACCCGCTGTTCTCCAGAAAGGGAGAGATCGGAATAGAAAGCTGGATTGACGCTAGGAAGTGCAATCAGGTCACAGAGAAGACGGGAGATGTCAGCTAAGGCAGCCACGGTGAGTAGAGAGTACACGCAGGGTATCTAAATTCGACCTTAGAATCTTCAAAGATTCAGTAAACAAGCGGTAACGATCCGATTCTTGATTTGACAGGTAGACTTGCAGAGTTGTTTTTGGAAAGGGGTTCTTTAAAAGGCTCATCCTTTCAGTCAGTTTCTTTGAACCAATAAATTTAAATAATGACACTTCCTTTGATTAGGCTCATCCTTTCAGTCAGTTTCTTTGAACCAATAAATTTAAATAATGACACTTCCTTTGATTAAAGCCCTCGATTTGACCCAACGCCCACCCCGAAGTATGAGAGTCCGCTTGGGCGGCTATTCTATTTTGCCTCGGATTCTCGACAAATGTCGTGCGGTGCTGGTCGGAAAGAACGGAGAGTACAACTTTGACTGCCCATTGGATCATCAGTTTTTCAAATTCGCTGGGGTAAAACCAGATGCCTTCAAAAGTGAGGTAGCTCAAGGACACGGAGACTCTGCGATCCTCGCCTGGATCCAATCCCAGTCGTTAGTTCTTCGCTCACCTTGGGAGATCGAACAGTGGAGCGATTATCACGATCGACGTGGGCCGAGTAGCGACGCAGAAACACTGGCCTATTTTGCATCTACACTCGGAAAATTTTCTGCAACGCGTGAAGATATTTGTTCTTGGGCTGATCTGCTCGACTTAGACGATCACCTCTCTTTTGGTGGGCAAGCCTAACGGGCACTCTCCGAGACGCGGTGGATGCGCCGCGAGCGTGTCCACCAGAGGCCTGTGAGGATTTTCAGAATGCCGATCGCAGCGGCTAATGTCCCTAAGAGAGTGCCTGAAATTTTGGAATTGCCGGCTTGACGCTGTCGAAAGGTGACGGGGATTTCTGTTATTTTGAGTCTGCATTCTACGGCCCGAATCTGCATTTCCACATTCCACCCGTAAGCTCAGTCTTGGAGATTAAGTTGTGAAATTTTGGCCCGGCGAATTGCCCGCAGTGAACCCACATCGCCGAAGTGGGCCTGCTTCGATAAAACGGACAGAGAAAAGGGAGTTATTGGTTAGTTGTTTTTGAGTTCGAACTGAGCGGGTGAAAGGCCTCGGAGGGAGGTGTGACGGCGCTGGCGGTTATAGAAGATTTCAATGTAGTCGAAGATTTCGGATCTGGCGTTGGATCGGCTGGTGAACTTGCCTCGGTAGACCAATTCCAGTTTGAG
>SIAZ01000068.1 GCA_009695405.1 Pedosphaera sp.
AGATCCGAAATCTTCGACTACATTGAAATCTTCTATAACCGCCAGCGCCGTCACACCTCCCTCCGAGGCCTTTCACCCGCTCAGTGCGAACTCAAAAATAACTAACCAATAACTCCCTTTTCTCTGTCCGTTTTATCGAAGCAGGCCCAACCCTCACGGTCACACATGGCATTACGCCTCTTTAATACCCTCCGCCGTCAGGTTGAGGAATTTATTCCTTTCGACGCCGAAGACAAAAACGTCGGCATGTACTGCTGCGGTCCCACTGTATATGACTACGGTCACATCGGGAACTTCCGCACCTTTGTATTCGCCGATCTTGTCCGACGCTACCTTGCTTTCAAGGGATTCACGGTGAACCACGTGATGAATATCACCGACGTGGAGGACAAGATTATCCGCCGAATTGCTGAATCCGGGACTCCTTTGGCCGAGTTCACAGGTCGATATACCGACGCTTTTCTGGAGGACCTCGATATATTAAAATGTCTTCGACCCCATCAACTTCCGCGCGCCACCAATTTCATCCCACAAATCATCGATCTGATTGTCCGCCTTGAAAAAAGAGGGATCGCGTATCGAACTAGCGATGGATCGGTCTACTTCGGCATCGCGGCTTATCGAACCTGTGGCTGTCAATACGGACAACTTGTCCAACTCGACCCAGACGCTCAGCGACAAACGGAACGTATTTCCGGCGACGAATATGATAAAGAAAATGCCTCCGACTTTGCGCTTTGGAAAGCACGGGTGTCTCAGGATGGATCCGTTTTCTGGGAGAGTCCATGGGGCCAGGGTCGGCCCGGTTGGCATATCGAATGTTCCGCAATGAGCATGGCTCTGCTCGGACCTAGCTTTGATCTTCACCTCGGCGGCGAAGACTTGGCTTTTCCTCATCACGAAGACGAAATTGCCCAAAGTGAAGGCTCCGGTCTTCAACAATGCGGTCGCCCTTTTGTCAAACACTGGCTTCATGCTTCTCACCTCCTTGTGGAAGGCAAAAAAATGAGCAAATCGCTCGGTAACTATTACACGGTCCGCGACTTGGTCACTCAAGGGTTCTCCGGTAGAGAAATCCGCTTCCTCCTCCTTAGAGCTCATTACCGTGAGACTTTTAATTTTACTCTCGAAGGCCTTGAAGGGGCTCGAGTTGCCTTAAATCGAATTGATGTTCTTTTGGGACGACTCACGGAACTCACGGAATCAATCCCAGCGGCGCCAACTGATTCTGTTTCCAAATTACCCATAAAGGTGGCCGAAGCTCTCGATGATGACCTGAATGTCTCGCGGGCTTGGGCATCGGTCTTCGATTGGGTCAGAGACACCAATGTCGCACTGGCCACAGGTCGGTTTCAGCCGACTGATGCCGCACGGGAGTTGGCTGGCTGGCACTTAATCGAAACAGCACTAGGCCTCGGTCGAAAACTCGATCAACCCACACCTCCGGAGATCCTCGAACGAGTGAAAGCACGGACAGCCGCCAAACTGGCTCACGACTTCGTTAAAGCCGATTTAATCAGGGAAGAGCTTAGGTCCTTAGGTTGGACGGTTGAGGATACCAAGACCGGAGCCAAACCGAAGCGACTTTAGACAAAGAGGCGACACAATTCCACTCATTAGGGAAAGGACCCTTCCACGGATTCTCGGACCAATCGAAAAGGCTCCTCCCAGTTGGTTCGCTCTTCTTCTTAGGTCATAGACCCGAGACTCGATCCGGCCATCGTAGCGCGCGCCAAAGACCAGACCACTACCCTCTCAGCTCCCATCCGCTGCAAAACTGCCGCCACGGCACCCGCTGTCGCTCCAGTAGTAAGGACGTCGTCAAAGACAATCCAATTTCCCTGTATTCGCTCTTGGGATGCCGTAGAGAAAGCCTGCCGTACATTATCGGCACGCGCCTCACGCGACAAATGAGCTTGGACATGAGCCATCTCGTTACGGCGCACTAAGTCAGTGCGGATCGATATTCCTAAAGCACGGGCTAAAGGGGTGCCAAGGCGCGTTGCCTGATTAAATTCTCGTTCACGCTCTCGCACAGGATGGAGCGGCACTGGGACAAGTCCGCTCCAAGAACTTCCCTGTAATACTGGGCAAGCTTCTTCTAGCAGCAATTGGACTAGAAAAGGCTCAAACCAGACTTCCCCCCGATACTTAAACCGATGAATGACCTCCAAGACCCGACCCTCAGCAATGACGGCAGCTCGGGCTGATTCAAAACACGGTTCACTTTCCCTGCAGTTGGCGCAGGTAAAGGAGGTGGTAACTTCACCACTAGGCGGCAACCCACACCGACCACAAAAGGGAGGCCGCACCCGGCGAACATCCCTAGAGCAACGCTGGCAGACGTATCCTTCCGATTTCCCCGCGACCTCCAGAGAGCAGAGAACGCACACCGCTGGAAAGACCAAGGACAACAGAGACTCAACGACCTCGGATAGAGGTTTTGAAACGGAATTTGGCCCAATTTTATCTGACATAGACTGCCTCTGATTTATCTGACTTGGTAACCATCCGAAAGGGCGATACCCACGGAATCCCCATAATTCCAATCCAAAGGCAAGCAAAGGCAAACCACCCGTCAATCAAGGCGGATGAACCCCAAAATGGAACGAAGGTTGACGGTCTGGGTTGAGTCAAAAAACCATACGATTTTAGCCAAAAAATCCAGCCTCCATGCAATCCGATCGACATCCACAAGGCGCCTGTTCGCTCGCGTAAGGCGGACAGAACTAAACCGACTAGAGTTAAATTTAAAAAGCTGGGTAACAAAACCGATATATCGGCAAAACCACTGGACATACGCACCAACATTTCAAACCCAGTCCATGCTCCCACCGAAGCTGGAGGGGCGGGTTTCAGAAAAAATGGACCATCGCGTATAAGAGAGAACTGAGAATCCCCGAAAATAGGAAACCATAACTACGACGGAGCACTCCAAAAACAACTCCCCGAAAGAGGAGTTCTTCCAAGACCCCAACGACTACAGCCGCCCCTATCGACTGCAGGATATGCAGCAAGATTTGCTTCAACTGATGATTAGGCGCCCATTCCCGATTACCTAAAACAATCACCCAAAAAACGAACAAGGCTAAGGAAATAAATCCTAGAGTGGATCCCCGTATAAGATCTCGGTACATCGTCCGGCTTCGCTTAAATCCTGCCTCGAAAAATCCCGGGAAAAGTCTAAGTCGCACCAAAGGCCACAAACCAACGATGGCCAAAACAAGAAGGGACCGATTCACATACTGGTGGAACGGATAATGGGCCAGTGCTGAACTGGGAAGCAAGGTCTCCACAATTCCCCAAATCCAAGGGGTAACCAGCGCCGCACCTATAAAAATAAAAAGAAGATAAAGCCCGAGCACCCACAAGCCACCCCGAGGTCGGAGAGGTTGGAGCAAAGCATCGTCTGAATCAGTCAAGGCCTGATAAACTAGCGAACCTCATCTAATGGCTCAAGCTACACCCTTATCGAGACTGACATTTCGGACACCTGCCCGAGAACTCAAGCCGATGCTGGACTTGAGTAAACCCATGCCGACTAGCAATCGCTGATTGAAATTCTTCTGGAAAACACTCATCCACCTCAACAATAAATCCGCAGTGAGTGCAGACCAAATGATGGTGATGGGACGAACCCTCCTCGGCCGACAACTCAAAGCGTGCCGCCCCATCGCCAAAGTCATAACGCCGCACCAATCCCAGCAGTTCCAGCGTGTGCATATTTCGGTAGATCGTCGCTAGATCACAGTCCTCTTTGCCTAAGGCCGCGTGAATCTCCTTATTCGTCAATGGCGAGGCATGCTTACGGAGAACATCCAGAATCGCTTGCCGAGGCACGGTCACTTTGCGCGCTCCACGGCGCAGTTTCTCAGTTAGCTCTGTCAGCGGTTGCTGAATTAGCCGATGAGCATGCTGATGCTGGGCGCAAGGAGAACTCATAAAGGACCAGGTAAAGACTTATTTAGGCGGATCAACTTAGATATTAGCAGGGAGAAAATGAAAAAGGCAATCAGGGTCAGTGTGATACAAGGTCCCCCTGGCAGGTTAAGTGGATACGATAAAGCCACGCCGCCAACCGCTCCAGATAGTCCCAAGAAAAGGCTCAAAATAATCTGCTGACGCAGACTCTGCGCGAGGTTGCGAGCGGTTGCCGGAGGAACCACGACCAATGAGGTTACCAGGACAATCCCCAACAACCGGATACTCAAGGCGACTGTTATCGTCAGAAGTATTACAAACAACTGATTCAAGCGCCGCACTGGAACACCGGAGACATGGGCTAAATCCTCGTGGGCGGTGAGAAGAGCGAGAGAGTTCAAGTGCCGAAAAAGCAAATAGGAAACCCCAACCGTCACCCCCATTGCTACCTCAACTTCTCCCCAACCAACTGAAAAAATATCACCAAAAAGGAAACGATCTAACTCATTACGAAACCCTTTAAGCAAGGAAAGAATCACCATCCCAAAAGCCACAGAACCGCTTAATAACAGGGCCATAATGGTATCGTTCAGCAGATCTGTCCGTTCCTTCAGCCACAGAATTAACAAGGCCACCGCCAAACTAAAAATAATCATAGGCACGGTAGGATCTTTCACTCCCATCCAAAAACCCAAAGCCACACCCGCTAGAGCAGCATGAGCAATCGTATCACTGAAGAAAGACATCCGCCGCGCGGTGACAAAGACCCCCATAAATCCACACAGAGGTCCCATCACTAGAGCTGCCAACAAGGCTCGCTGCATGAAGGGTTCAATGGACATGATGATGGTGCTGATAGGGTGTCACGTGGATTCCGTAGGCCTGCTTAAGCGAATCGGCACTCATCACATCTTCGGGCGGTCCCTCACAACAAATCACTCCGTTCAAGGCATATACCCAAGACGCATGACGATAGACCATCGACAAATCATGGGATACCAAGACCACGGTCAATCCCAAATGCCGCTGAACCGTGGAGATGAGCTCATAGAAATCCTTTTCACCAGGAGTATCAACCCCCGCTGTCGGTTCATCCAAAAGAAGCAATTCGGGCTTATTAAGAAGACTGGAACAAATAAGCACCCGCTGTAACTGCCCGCCGCTCAACCCAGCCAAGGGACGGTCTAACAGACGTTCAACATCGAGATCAGCCACCAATTCTTTGAGTTGAGAATCAATGAAATGGGTTGATCTCCAGAACCAGCCCCTCGTGGCCGGCAAGCGGATTGCCAAGAATTCTCGAACGGTCAGGATAAAACTGCGATCTACCTGTAACCGTTGGGGAACATAGCCAACCCGACGCAGAGACTCTGGGCTCGGCACCTCACCAAACAAGCGAACTGAACCCGAATCCACCGGTTGCAACCCCAAAAGACACCGAAGGAGAGTGGTCTTACCTGAACCATTTGGGCCGATCAAAGCGACAATACTACCCTTTCGAACCCGAAGAGAGACCCCCTTTAGAACCTGAGTATCCCCAAGACGAACCTGCAAACCAGTGACTTCGACAACCACGTCCCTCGGTTGACAGAAAGCGATCTCCATATCAGCGCAAGGCTGCCTTTAAAGCCGCTAAATTGCGTCGCATCCCCTCCACATAAAATGTCTTTGAAGACTTTCCAGTCTCCAAAACATCGAGTTCAGCCATCTGAATCTTTAAGTCCCCAGCAATTCGTTTTGCCAATCGCGGATTGAACTGAGGCTCTGTGAACAAAACATGCACCGAATTTTTGCGGATCGCCGCCAGCAATCCAGCCAAATACTTCGGCGATGGATCCACACTAGGAACCTGCTCAATGACCCCAATTAACGCCAAATCATAGCGTCGACAAAAATAAGGAAACGCATCATGGAAGGTGACAATGCGACGGTTCTTTACCTCTATCAACGACGAACGAATCGATCGGTCTAGGTCGGTTAGTTCCCTCAAATAAGCGGCGGTACGCGACTTATAACCCTCAGCATTGGAGGGATCGGCAACGAGCAAAGCAGCGAGGATATTAGAAACACACTGTTGGGCGATGATAGGATCAAGCCATATGTGAGGATTAGGGGGATCTTTATCCGCCTTCGAGTCGTGACCGTGACCGTGGGTTGATGACTTACCAGTGTCGAGGGTCAGTTCAGGTAGATGATAGATTAACTGAGTTACGACTCCGTCGGAGACCGTGATAACTCGATGCCCAGGTTTGCCGCCACCGTTGGCAATCGTTCGAGTTAACCAATCATCCACGCCCAAACCATTGATCAAAATCAAATCGGCTTTGGCTAATTTACGCATATCGGAAGGCCGAAACTGAAAATCGTGCGGTCCCACATCTGCGGGCAGCAAAGTTTCCACCTCGGCGGCCTCTCCGACCACATTTGCCGCCCACGAATGAATCGCCGGCAAGGTAACTACAATCCGTAGAGGCTCAGCGACCACGGTGAGCGAGAAAAAAACGACCGCTACCCGCGAAGCTAAACGGAAGATCAACGTTTGTAGATTTAACGAGTCTTGGAACATAGCCACCGGAATTTGGTCTGAAAGTTATCTGCAAATCAATTGCAAGTGTAGAATAATAAAAGGCCGCCGATAAATTGTCGGCGGTGACTTTGTCGGTGGTGCAACCGTTTACTTCACCAACAACATCTGACGGGCGCGTTTAATGGCGACGGTCAGTCGGCGTTGGAAAACGGCAGGAAGCCCAGTATATTTCCGGGGGAGAATCTTGCCATTATCTGTCACATAACGTTTAAGCAACGTGACATTTTTGTAATCGATCGCATCGATTGTGAAGTCAACCTCGGGCTTCGGACGTGGAGTCCGGGCTACGGCTGAGCGGCGTTTCTTTTTTTCCTCGAGCTTGGTCTTGCGTGGCATAGCTTACTTGATTTCGCGATGCAGGGTGTGGCGACGAAGGAATGGATTGAACTTCTTCTTCTCCACCTTGTCGGTCTGCAACTTCTTGTTGCGGGATGTCTGGTAACGGGAAACGGGTAACCCCAGTTTTCTCGCCTCCGTACATTCAATGGTTACAATCTCACGTGGCATAAATCAGTTTTCCTTTTCCTTCGATGGCTTTTCTTCTACATCCCCGTCGTCGTCTTCTGTATCCGCTGCACTTCCAGATTCGACAGAACCTAAAGAACCTAGGCGGTTACGCTGACGCAACAAACCTTCTTTTTCAAACTGGGTTTGCGCTTCAACTGAATAACGTGCCCAAGGAATGGCTTCCAGACGAGCTTTGGGAATGGTCTTTTGAGTCTGTTCGCAGACTCCGTAGACCCCCTTCTCAATTCGCTTCAAAGCTTCCTCGATCTCGTAGATCGCATCCTGATCGGATGAAAGAAGACTCAGAGCAAAATCACGGTCGAAGTTGTCGGTGCCGGAATCTCCCATGTGCAGACTATAACTTTCCATCTGCGATTGTGATTCCTTGGCTAAACCGCTCATCTGACGACGCAGACGGTCATGCAACTCGAGGAGGTTCTGGTAAAATTTCTGAAATTCAGGCTTTACCTTAGAAATTGGTAACCACGTTGGCAAGGTGCCTTCAATAGCAACCGTTTTGGCCAACGGTCGACCTAAAATTGCCGCCGCATTCGTCGCGGCTTTGGGGCGCACTGCCGGAGGAACAACCCCTTCCCGCTTAATTGGAGGAATTGGAGCAACTGGAGTTTCTTTCGCTACCGACTTACTGGGTACCTTAGAAGCAGGGGCCGCCACAACTGGATGAACCGCCGGCGCGACCTTAGCGGCAGGTGCTGCCACAACGGGCGCAACTGTCGGGGCAGCCGAGACTGTCACCTTGACAGTGGGGGCTGCCGCTTTGACAGCCGGGGCCAGTTTTTTTGCCATGACTTTTTGCTTTAAACTCTTCACAGGTGACTCCTATTCGCCGTGTAAGTGAACTTTGTTTCGGCATCTTGACTCGAACCTAAACACCGAATCAAGGGCCGCGGAAGCTAACAGGCAACCCACAGGACACCACAACTATTTTCCAAGAATGATTTTGAGACAAGCATCGAGCCATCGGGCCAACAGGGAATTGCAGGGCGACGAGCGACGAAACATCTTCCTCTTAACCCATGCTTTCTCTGAAAAAATGAAGTAAATTTCGAAATGACGACCTTCTCAAACGAATAAATCCTATGTTCTCTTGAGGCAGTATCGCTAGTCTCTCTCAACAAAAATTTCCCACTATGAAAACCTACAACGTCGGAGTCGTTGGCCACGGTTGGGTTGCCTCAGCCCATATCCCAGCCATCAACGCCACCTCTCAAGGACGGGTCACGGCGATCTACTCTAATCGCGCCCTAGATGCATCGACGGTTTGTGCTAAATATGGGGGCGATATTAAAGTCTACAACGACCTCAGTGCCATGCTGGCCGACAAGACTCTGGATGCCATTTCGATCTGCAGCTTTCCCAAGGATCATTCGCGGCCATTCATCGCAGCCATCAAAGCCGGTAAGCATGTCATTGTTGAAAAACCACTCGCTCTAAATCCTCGGGAGTTGGAGGCTATGGCCGCCGCCCTAAAATATTCCGAAAGCAAAACCTGCGTCTGCTTTGAGGTTCGTTTCTCCTCACAATTCCAATCTATCCACGCCCTCCTCGAGGCGGGTCTCTTGGGTTCGGTCCACTTCGCTGAAGTCGACTACTATCATGGCATCGGACCGTGGTACGGCCAGTTTCGTTGGGCCCATAAAAAATCAGAGGCCGGCAGTTCATTGCTCAGCGCCGGATGTCATGCCATGGACGCCCTTCTCATGGTAATGGGTGGCGAACCAACCGAAGTTACTTCCTACGCTACATCATCCAAAAGTCCGCACTTCGCACTCTACGACTTTCCGACGACTCAAATTAGCCTCGTAAAGTTCAAAGATGGTCGAATCGGTAAAACCACCTCATGTATCGACTGCATTCAACCTTACTACTTCCATACCCACATCGTCGGTAGCGAAGGTTCCCTTCTTGATAATCGGTTCCATAGCCAAAAATTGGGAATGCTGGATAAAAATAAATGGAGTCAACTTTCCTGCGCTCCTGTCGACTCTGGCGACGTCAAGGATCACCCTTATCAAACTCAATTTCAGGCTTTCTTCGACGCGTTAGATGCCAATCAGGAAATGCCTTTCACTAGTTTTCACCACGCTTATCAAAGTCATAAATTGATCTTTGCTGCCGACAAATCCGCCGCCACGGGCCGGCCAGTCAAACTTTGAACCTAACCACGCTCCTCTGCCTCTCCCCCACGATTCGGAGGTTGACCACATCAAAAGTTCAACTCGCCCAAAATATTCCCGACGCTTTTCTCAATTCAAACGGCGGGCGATACCCACCAGTCATTACGGTCATCGCCCCTCTGAAAGCCGCGATCACTGTTTCGAATCGCTTTGAGCCAATCCAGTCGGCATTTGAATCTTCCGCTTACTGACTGCGCACCGCAGCTAGAACCAACGCCCCCACTGGAACCGAGTCCTCTCCCAAACCTGCCAAGACTACCTCCGGTCCTGGTTGAAAGGAATCCATCACATACTTGGGCAATGCGGTCGCAATAGCCGCCCGTAATGAATCGCCTACCAGCGAAAGTCCGCCTCCCAGCACCACACGATCCGGATGGAACAACTGGACGACATGCGATAATCCAAAGGCAAGATCATCAGCCACCGCAGCCAGAATCTGCAGCGCCACGGCATCTTCCGCTGCCACAGCCGCTGCCAAATTCCTTGCCTCACCTCCGGCAACCGACTGAGCTTTCACCGCCTTTGCAAGAAAACCCAATCCAACCGACGGACCTGATGCGCTCACTGCTTCGCGAATCCGTCGATCTACCGCCCAACCAGAACAGCGTTGCTCAAGGGTGACTCCCGACTTATCCAACCGCAGGTGTCCAATCTCAGCTTCACCCGGCTTGGCACCGTGATAGAGGCTTCCATCAATCACCATACCTCCTCCGACTCCACTACCCATATTAACCCAAAACACCCGACGATGCCCACGTCCCGCTCCACACAACGCTTCGCCTAATGCCGCTACGTTTGCATCATTCTCCACAACGACCGGCAATCCCGAAATTGTCCGCAACCAGTCGCCGAGCGGAAACTCATGCCATCCCTCCACTTGGTGAGAGCAACAAATCAACCCGGTTTCATGATCGACTGGCCCTCCAAATCCGACTCCGACCGATACAGGGCGATGCGAGGTAATGAGTTGAGGTAAAACTGCGGCAATTTGTTCTCGAATGCCAGCACCCCCTCGGGCCCGGTCGGCGACAAGCCGATACCGTTCCTTAATGAAGCCCTCGGCGTCACCGGCGACGATCTGGATCTTGATACCCCCTATTTCAATTCCAATGTGTGTCATAAAAAGGATGAACTGTCCCCTAGGCGAAAATCAGTTTGCTATTCGTTTTGGAGATTGAACCGTGATCTGCTCACCGACTCCAGTTAGAAGCTTCACTGACCGACCCCAGTTAACGCAACAGGATGTCGCTTGAAATTAATCTCGACCCTTTCTTTAAAATTATTTCTCCGAAACCACAGTTCACCTTGTCCTAATCTCACCCACCCCCAACGCTCAGTTTATGGCCGACACAGGAATTGAGTTTCGCAAGCCTCGGACACCTCCACCCTCCGCCGGTGCTATCACACTTTTGACTGTAGAAGGTATGGACTGTGGCAACTGCGCTCATAGTGTTACCACCGCCCTACGCTCTGTTTCTCAAGTCTTTATAGCCACAGTAGATCTCCAAACACGAACCGCACGCGTTGTCTGGAGTTCGCCGATCCCCGGAAAAACAGAGTCCCTCCTCCAAGCCGTCCGCATCGCCGGTTACGAGGCGTCACCGGTTTCACCCAATCAAAAGGCTTCGCCCTCGGTCGGGTTTCATTCTTGGCAACGCTCTCTTCAAATCGGCTTTCCCGCCATGGTCCTGCTTCTGACGGCAGAGTGGGTCTTCGGACTGGGTATGAATGAAGTCTTTCGATGGATCGCTTTCCTTATCGCTTCCCTCATTCAAGTCAGCTTAGGAAAACGTTTCTTCATCGGTGCTTGGCGGCAACTTCGGGTCGGAAAATCGACGATGGATACCTTGGTCTCTTTGGGATCTGGCTCCGCCTGGCTTTTTAGCACTTGGGCTCTTATTAACGCCCCTCATTTGCACCTTTTTTTTACTGAGTCGGTTACCATCCTCACTCTTATCAGCTTAGGGCACTGGCTCGAAGCTCGTATGAGTGAACGCGCCGGCGATGCTCTCAAAACACTTTTGTCTCTCTCTCCCTCTTCAGCTCGAAAGCTTCATGCCGATGATTCGGAACAAGAGGTTGCAGTCCATTCTCTCGCCCTAGACGACCGCATCGCTCTGCGCCCCGGCGACCGTGTTCCCGTCGATGCTATTATCACTGAGGGACGTTCCGCTGTGGATGAATCGATGCTCACCGGAGAACCCCTTCCGATATCTAAATCAACAGGGGCAAACTTGTTTGCAGGGACCATCAATCGTGATGGCTACCTTGTTGCGCGAGTCACTGCCGTCGGCGAAGCCACGGCGTTGGCCCATATCGCCGCTACCGTCCGCCGCGCTCAATCCAGTCGAGCCTCTATTCAACGCCTCGCTGATCGGGTTAGTTCGGTCTTTGTCCCTGTCGTCGTCGTCATCGCCCTTCTCACTGCCACCTACTGGCTGATCCGTTTCGATACAGCAACCCATGTTCAAACAATTCTCGCTGGCTGGCTCTGGCAGGCCCATGCGATGGCATCTCCCGCTGTCGCCGCCCTCACCGCTACCTGCGCTGTTCTGATTGTCGCTTGCCCGTGTGCTATGGGCTTAGCAACTCCGGTGGCACTCATGGCTGGCATCAACGCCGCTGCGCGACGCGGAATTCTTATCCGTGATGCAATCGCCCTGGAAAAGTCCGGATCTATTTCTGCAGTGGCTTTCGATAAAACCGGTACTCTAACCCTCGGCGAACCTACTCTCTCTCTTTGCCTTCGCCTGTCGGAGTTTACTCATTCGGACGACACGCTCCTCGCTCTCGCTGCCACCCTAGCCGCGCCCTCCAATCATCCCCTCTCCCGTGCCATCCTCCGAGCTGCAACAGCTGCAAACATCAATGCTGCCTCTGCCTCCCAGTGGCGCGAGTTTCCGGGTTTAGGCATACAGGCTTTCATCGACTCAGGTTCCTTCCGGCAGCAGATGTCTCTTGGATCTGTTCAGTGGATGGAATCTCTCGGTCTCGATGTGAATGGGGCTCGTGCACAAACCGAAGCAGCGGCTACCCAAGGAGAAGCGGTGGTGCTTTTGGCCAACACGACAGAGGTGATCGGATTCCTTACCATTGGTGACTCAATCCGGCCTGAGGCAATCACCATCATTCAACGTCTCATCACCTCGGGACGTTCCGTTCACCTTCTTTCCGGCGACTCCGCCGCCGCTTGCCTGTGGGTTGCAAAGGCCGTGGGAATTCCAGAGGACAAGGTTCACGCCATCTGCAGCCCAGAAGACAAACTGACCTTCCTGAAAAAAATTCAAGCGCAAGGACGTCGAGTCGCTTTTGTCGGAGAAGGAATAAATGATGCACCCTCACTCGCCGCCGCCGACCTTGGAATTGCGGTAGGGCGCGCGACAGATATGGCACGCGAAGCCGCAGACATCGTCCTTTTACGGCCTGGGTTGCTTCCGGTCATTGAGGCACTCGATTTAGCAAACCAGACCTTGCGAATCGTGCGACAGAACCTGTTCTGGGCTTTCTTTTATAATGCCGCCGCGATTCCGCTCGCGGCTCTAGGCTTGATCAACCCAATGCTCTGCGCCCTGACCATGGGCCTCTCCGACCTCATCGTTATTGCGAATGCACAACGCTTACGATCGCCAAAGCGAGTCGATTAACCGAAACAAACACGATCGTCAGAAACAAGGAATGACCAAAGGTCCCCCCTCTTAGGGATCTAATCGAAGGGACTCAGAGCTAAAAAGAAGCGTGGTAGCTGCGGCCGGAATTGAACCGGCGACACTGCGATTTTCAGTCGCATGCTCTACCAACTGAGCTACACAGCCAACGCGAGGGGAGATAGAACGGTTCGGACCCACCTCTTGGCAAGACTGTTTTTTAATTGGTTCACTTTTCTCTCAGTTGGTGGGTTTCAAATAGAAGCAAGCCAAGCCACTTTTGTCGTCATTTTTGATTTTTTTTAAAAACCCGATAAATCAGGACCGACAGTTAAAAAGAAAGTCTTGCCTCCCTAGGTCTTACCGCGCAAACAGACCCAACAGACTTCTCCCAGATTGACAAAAGGAAATCTGAATGGGTATTGAACACGCTCAATAGAGAAGTTCAGTCTCTGCCGAGTAGCCTTGGGCCTTTAGAGTACCAATGCCACACCAACCTCAAACAACTCAGATACTTTTCTGGTAAGAGCGCAGGTCTTGCACCTTGGCTAGTTTAGTCGGAGTTCGCTTTTCCTACCTCAAATTCCAATGGCCTTCAGAGTCGAAAATTTTTATCTCTCTACCCTCAAAAGACTCATCAAAGAGGGGGTGATGAACACCGGCATGCGTGTGCTGGCGGTGTGCGCTTCTGGGAATGATCACCGAATACTGCTGGAGGCCGGTTTTAAGAATGTAACGCTCACTAATCTCGAGACCCGCTTTGATATCGATGACCCAGGCCCTCACCAACTCGCTAGCGGCGATGTGGAAGACCTCACCTACCCGGCGGACGACTTTGACTTCGTCATCGCTCACTACGGGTTGCATCACTGCGCCTCTCCCCACCGAGGTCTTCTAGAAATGCACCGGGTGGCTAAATATGGGCTACTGGTGTTTGAACCTAGAGATTCTCTCCTCTCCAACCTCTCCACTTGGGTCGGTATCGGACAAGAATACGAGACGGCCGCTGTCGCCTTAAGTGCCGATGGAGCCCATGGAGGTTGGAGGAATGGGCCTGTCCCCAATTTTGTTTACCGATGGACCGAGCGGGAGATCGAAAAGACGATTCATAGTGCGACCCCCTGGATGCTTTGCCGGTTTAACTACGCTTATGCTATCCGCCCCCCGTCTGGTGCCGCCTCGAGTTCAAACCCGCTTATTCGAGCCAGTTTACGCCTCGCAATTCCACTCTCACGCCTGTTGGCACTGATCTTCCCAAGTCAGACCAACTGTTTCGCTTTTGCCGTCATTAAACCTTCCCTCCCCGAAGGATCGCCGAAATGGGTTCGCTGGACTGACGGCCGTCCTGAGATGAATCCGGAATGGGCGCAATCTAACTACAAACTCGAGAACCGACGCTAGCTTAGAGACTAAGTGAGCCAACACCCCCCTTCGAAGTCAGTTGGCCTAGGCTACGTAACAATACTGAACTCAAAACCTAACTCGTCGCCTTAAGCGCTTGGAAAATGAGGTTGCTTCGATTTCTCGGACGGAGAGTAAGAGGAATCCTGTACCATGGAATCCATCATCAAAGACTCCCCTACAAAAACGCGCCGGAAGTTCGATAAATCGTTCAAATGCGAGGTCGTTCGCAACTGGTTATCGAGCGGTA